>NZ_PNCV01000063.1:0-57855 GCF_005886925.1 Pseudoalteromonas sp. S3260 | reverse complement strand
AACCAGATCTCAGGTTAATTATTTTATTGTTTGTAGCTTAATAGTCTTTAAGCGAAATAGATTCATTTAAAAAATCCAGTATATGTAATTAGACTCAATAGTATTATTCTATGAAAGCTATATATTATTTATAAGCTGAGAAAAGGTATTTGTTAAAACTGTATTGGCTTTGGATAACAGCTATAACGAAACCGGCTCTTCCATCTAAAAAACCTAGCCTTAAAAAATAATGTCGAATAAAAGCAAATATGGCAGAGCCAGTAGCTTTTGATAATGAGGCTTTTTTTCCTTTTTGAATTATTTGCTTTGCGCCTAAGTTAGCATAGTGGTTTCTTTTATTAAGATAGGTAAAAATATCTTGGTGCTGGAAGTGTAAAATGTTTTCTTTTAGTGTAATTAGCTCACAGTCTTTTGTTATAACAGATTCATGCACTAAGTTTCTGTTGTAACTTGTTTTTTTCTTGTTGTATATACGGGCAATATGATCAGGGTGCCAGCCACTGTGATAAATAAACTGGCCACAAAAATATGTTAGCCGATTTATTCTTAATACATTTTCTTCACTACACCTAGGCAAAGTATTAAGTATCTCATTTTTTAATGTTTCACTAACTTCTTCATCGCAGTCAATAGCAAAAATCCAGTCGTTACTAGCTAACTGTTCAGCTCTTCGACGTTGCTCGCCAAATCCTTGCCAATCCTCTCTAATGAATATCTTATCGGTGTATTTTTTTGCAATTTCGAGTGTATTATCTGTACTGCCTGAGTCAAGCAGAATAATCTCGTCAGCCCATTTAACTGATTCTAAACAGCGGGCAATTGTATTTTCCTCATTCTTACAAATAATACAAACAGATAGTTTCAAAATATTCTTCTCATAATTAAGTTACTGACGATAGATCCTAACATAAATCCATCTACAAATTAGTTACTATAGTATTCCAAAGTATTACTTCTATGACCATTTTTATAGCTATTTTTAAATAACCAATGCTAAAGTTGATATTACCTAATTACTTAGTATTGTTTAATCTAATAGTTTGATTATATGGTTCTTTACTCTAGGGGATTTTTTATGAAACATCTTGTTGATGCAAAGTGGCTTAACATGCGTTTAAAGCAAGCTAACCTGGTTATTTTTGATGCGGGTATGTTACGTCCCTCAGCTGCGGGGGAGTACTCACCCGTTGCCATGCTACCTAAAGCACAACGGTTTGATATCAAAAAAGAACTCGCAGATCCCTCAAACCCATTGCCTAATACCTTGTGTAGTGCAGAACAATTTACTCAAGTGATGCAAAAAGCGGGAGTGAATCACGATTCACTTGTGGTGATTTATGAAGATGCAGGGTTATTCAGTGCAGCTAGAGCTTGGTGGATGTTTAAAGCCATGGGGTTTGATAACGTAAAAGTCCTCAGTGGCGGTTTAGCCAAGTGGCTTGAACTTGGGCTTCCGGTTGAATCAAACTATACACAAGCATCATTAAAAGGCGATTTTATTGCTCAATACCGGCCTGATTACTTTATTGATAAAAAACAGGTGCTAAGTGCTACTGAGGATGCCAATACAGTTATTTTAGATGCACGCGCTTATGAGCGCTTTACCGGCAAAAGTAGTGAGCCAAGAGCCGGAATGCGCAGCGGCCATATTATTAATAGCTATTCGCTACCTTTAAATAGTCTATTAGAAAATGGCGAGGCAAAATCACTCGACTTTATAAAGGCAAAGTTTAATGAATTAGTTGGTAATGCAACCCACTTACAATTTAGCTGTGGCTCTGGCGTTACTGCCTGTGCGCTTGCGCTGTTCGCTGATGAATGCGGCTATAGTAATTTAAGTGTGTACGATGGCTCGTGGAGTGAATGGGGAGCCGACAGTTCACTGCCAATTGCAGCGGGAGAGTAGATTAATTGTAGGGACAATTTTTACACCCGTTTTTGCAGCAAGTACCCCGTTTTAAAAAATACCACTTACTAAACACCATGTAACTATTTTGCATGGTGTAATCTAACCCTTCAATTAAATTATCATTGCTTCTAAATTGTTTAGCAAAAGCGATTTGAGCTTTTATTGGTTGGGTGTATATAGTCTCTAAATAGCTATTTATTTTAGCAAGAGTACATGATCGGCATAAGCAGCTGGTTGCTGTATCATTGAGTGGTAAAATAGCGGGTAACTGATAACACCAACATGCGGTTATATCATTAACATTACAGTTAAGCGTTGTATTACATTGGCTGCAGTTTATCTGGGTCATTTTAGGTCTTATTAACAGTAGAGCAGCAAGAATAACAAACATTATGAATATACAAAAAGCATTGGCTGAATTTATTACATTTGGCGAGCAAAGAGATAGTGCCATTAGTGTGATTGTTTCAACCGCAGCAAGCAATAAAATCTACCTGTACACACTCACAAAGCCTGTACTAATTAATGTACTTACGCGTTGTTTCAATAAAGAAATTGATATTGACGATTTACAGCTGTGGGCAAATGTTATTGAGTCGCGAGATGACATAAATTGCGCTGAGCATGAAGGTGTTATTTACGCGCTAAGTAATAGCGAGCAAATGGGCGAGTTGACTCATCAAAAGCTCGCACAGTTGTTAAAGCTGTTACAACAGTAGCAGGTGGTTATCAGAAAGTATGAAAGGTTTTAAGCAACAGTTTTCAGATGTTAGTAACCACTACTGGGCTAATCTCTAGCTGACAACTGAAACCTAAAACCTGTTCTTAAAGTTTACTTATGATAGCTCAAGCAAGTTTCTACTTCGTCTTTAGAGCCTAAAATAACCGCAACACGCTGATGGATGGCATCAGGCTGAATATCCATAATACGCTCAGTGCCTGTTGAAGCAATACCACCTGCTTGCTCTACTAGCATTGCCATTGGGTTTGCTTCGTAAAGTAAACGCAGTTTGTTAGGCTTATTAGGATCTTTAGTATCAGTTGGGTAAGTAAATAAGCCACCACGACTAAGTACACGGTGTACATCGCCAACCATTGCAGCAATCCAACGCATATTGAAGTTTTGAGCACGAGGGCCTGTATCTCCGGCAAGTAAATCATTAATGTAGTTTTGCATCGCCGGTTCCCAGTGGCGCTGGTTTGAGGCATTAATTGCAAATTCATTGGTTTTAGCAGGAATAGCGGCAAAATCTTGGGTAAGTAAAAAGCTACCTTGGGTTTTATCTAAGGTAAACATGCGTGTACCTTTACCCGTTGTTAGCGCAAGCATGGTCGATGGCCCATACAGTACGTAACCTGCAGCTACTTGTTGATGCCCAGGTTGCATAAAAATCTTTTCATCAGCAGCATCAGAGCCCACAGGTGCTTTCATAATCGAAAAAATAGTGCCTACTAGCGAGTTAATATCGGTATTTGACGAACCATCAAGTGGGTCAAATGCAACAATGTACTCAGCATCTGGATTACCGGCAACGGTATAATCTTCTTCTTCAGAGGCAATCGCTTTAACTGTGCCTGACTCCAGCAATATATCTTTTAATAACTGATTAGACAGTACATCGAGTTTCTTTTGTGTTTCGCCTTGAATGTTTTCATCGAGGGTTGAGCCTAATACGCCCGATAATTCACCTTGACCGACGCGAAATGAAATTTCTTTACATGCCGCTAAAATAGTACGAATTAACGACAAAAGTTCTCTTGAACAGCCATCTTCTAGTAATACTGGTGGGAGTCTACGCATTCTTTTTTCCTGATAACGTGTTAAAACTAATCATAATGTGAGAGAAATTAGTTTAGAGCGCTGAAATTCGTCTTAAATAACTGTATTGTATAAATAACCCCCTATAATGGGGTAGCTACATCGCATTTAAAACGCTAATAACAAAGATAAGATTATGCAAAAAATATCACGATTAAGTTACATACTCTTTACTGTGCTGCTCTGTATGATAACCCAAGCGCACGCAGCAATTAAGTCTATTGACGAATTTACTGAAAAAATGAACCATTTCCCGGGTTATTTTTCTTTCTTTTACGATACGCAAAACGGCAATGTGTATTTAAAGGTCGATAAACTTGAACAACAATTTTTATTACAACACAGCTTACCTTATGGCGTTGGTTCTAACGACATAGGTTTAGATAGAGGCCAATTAGGCGGTACTTATTTGGTACAGTTTGAGCGCTTCGGCAATAAGGTTATGTTGCGCGCTGTAAATACTTACTACCGTGCTAACACAAGTAATCTAGCAGAGCAGCAAAGCGTTAAAGAAGCGTTTGCATCCAGTATTTTGGCGGGTTTTAAAGTTGTCGCGCAAGATGACAATGCTGCATTAATTGATTACACCCCCTATTTACTAAGCGATGTACATGGCGTAAGCCGTACTTTAGCTGCGCGCAAGCAAGGGCAGTTTAGCCTTGATGAGTCACGCAGTGCGGTATTTATGAATCGCTCAAAAGCATTTGTAAAAAATACTGAACTTGAAGCCATTCTCACCTTTAAAGGGTCTAAACCAGGTGAATATGTGCGCCAAGTGAGTGCTGATCCATACGCGCTAACCGTGCATATGCACCATTCATTAATCAAATTGCCTGATGACAATTACACGCCACGTAAATTCAGCCCGCAATCGGGTTATTGGAGTGTGGAGCATAAAAATTATGCAGCAGGGCTCGATGAGTCTATGTATGTGCGTCACATTCCACGCCATCGGTTAATAAAAAAAGATCCGAGTCTGGCTGTAAGTGAACCGGTCGAACCCATTGTGTATTACTTAGACCCTGGCGTACCTGAACCAGTAAAAACGGCTTTATTAGAAGGCGGGCAATGGTGGAATGACGCCTTTAATGCAGCAGGATATAAAAATGCATTTGAAGTTAAAGTGCTACCAGATAATGCTGATCCTATGGATGTGCGCTACAACGTTATTCAATGGGTGCATCGCGCAACTCGTGGTTGGTCTTATGGCAGTTCAATTATAGACCCACGTACAGGCGAAATTATTAAAGGCCATGTCACACTAGGATCGCTACGAGTACGCCAAGATATTTTAATTGCTGAATCACTGGCAGCGCCTTATTTAAAAGGCAATGAAGTAGCAAGTACCTTACAGGCAATGGCACTTGATCGTATTCGTCAACTCAGTGCTCACGAAATTGGTCATACACTGGGTATTGCGCACAACTTTGCTGCGTCAGTAAATAATCGTGCTTCGGTGATGGATTATCCACATCCGTTATTGAGCTTTGCAGATAATGGTCAGTTAGATGTATCTCAAGGTTATGCTAAAGGCATGGGGGCATGGGATACCCAAGTGATCAAATATGGCTACAGTGATTTTACCGGCCAAGATGAAAGCGCAGCACTCGCTGCTATTTTACAGCAAAATAAAGCGCAAGGTTTGGCGTTTATTTCTGACAGTGATGCCCGTGCAAAAGGTGGGGCGCACCCTACAGCGCATCTTTGGGATAATGGCAGTAATCCAAGTGAAGAATTACTTAGAGTGCTTGATGTGCGAAAGCAGGCGCTTGGGCAGTTTGGTATTAATAATATAAAAACTGGGGTTGCGCTATCGCAATTGGAAGAAAAGCTAGTACCGCTTTATTTGTTCCACCGTTATCAAGTTGAAGCGGTTGCTAAGCTTATCGCGGGCGTTGATTATGACTATGAGATACGCAGTGATGCACCCGTTAAAGGCGCTCAAGTTGTAACTAAAGATGCTCAACAACAAGCGGTTAATGCCATTTTAGCGACCCTAAAAGCAAGCAACTTAACGATTCCAGAGTCGATACTTTCCTTAATCGTACCTAAAGCGTATGGCGAGTCTAAATCACGAGAAAGTATAGTGGGTCGTACCGGCTTAACTATGGATGCACTTGCATTACCTGAAGTCGCCGCGCAGCATAGCTTATCGCTATTACTTAATGCTCAACGATTAAATCGTTTAGCACAGCAACAAGCACGTGATAACCGCTTTTATGGCTTAGATGAGCTGCTTAAACAATTAAATAAGCAGGTGTTTAATGTATCAGCGCCTGCCACCATGACAGGAAAAGTAACGCAACGAGTACAGTACTTAACGGCAAAAACTATGGCTGATCTTGTCGCTAGCCAAACACTAAGTCCAGAGGTGCAAGCGCAACTGCATTTTTACTTAAATAAACTAGCGGATGAGTTTAATCAACACTCTTTACTGAGCCATCCTGAAGTAGGTGACAGCGCATTTAAAGACTATTTAGCGGCGCAAATTAATCAGTTTTTAACAACAGGCCAGTGGCCTGATAACTTTAAAGCGTTACCCATACCACCAGGCTCACCTATTTAATAGTACAAGCCAGAGGATAAAGGTGCTGTATAAACGTTACGTTTCATGGTGCCTTGTTTTTAGGGTGTTACTTTTGCTTGCATAAAGTTGGTTTTTTGTTAATCTAGCCACCCCCTATTTTAGTCTTTTTGAGGTGTTTATGGCGTTTTTATCTCGTTCGATATTGGCGTTATCAATGGCACTTTTAAGCTGCAATGCAATCGCACAAAAGCAATGTGATGTTGAACTTCGTCATGGTTTAATTATTACCGATGATGTGATCCGTATTGTTGATAAAGGCCAAACTAGGGTGCAAATTAACAATAATAATCAACTGTTTATTCGAGGCTACTGGGTCGATTTAAGTACCGACGAAAGTAAAGTGCTAGAACAATTTAGCAATGGTATTCGTCAAACGGTTCCAGAGCTGGTCGATTTAGCGACTGATGGCGTAAACCTTGGGCTTAGTGCTATTGAGCATGTTGTTGAGGGCATGTCAGATAAAGAACCCGAAGTGCTAAAAACGCAATTACAATATGTAGAGCGTGCACTTATGGATAAGTTTAAGCGTGGCGACGACTTCTTTTTTATAGCCCCTCAATCGCTTTCCCAAATTGATGATTTTTTTACTAAAGAAATTAGCCAAAAAATACACTCTGCAGTACATGGCTCTTTGGGGGCTATTTTAATGTCGCTCGGGGATGCGTTTAAATCTCGAGAAGGCAATATAGAAGACCGCATGAACGACATGGGGCAACGCATGGATATCATCACCAAAGAAATCGATAAGTCGTTGCAAAAAAAAGCCCACCAATTAGAACTTAAAGCCTCTGAATATTGTGAATGCTTAAATTCTCTTGATATTACAGAGTCTCGCCTACAAGCCATTGTACCCGGGATGACAGACTTTGATTTAGTGCAGATTAAATCATAAGAGCAGGTTTTAGGCGTCAGGTTTCAGAAAGGGCTGCGGTCAGTTTGAAGCTGTTTTCCTAATACCTAAACAGCCTTACAGTTTTATCTCTGCGGCGGTTAGTGGGCGGTATTCACCTGCAGCCAGATCTTCACCTAACTTTATACCCGCAATTTGTTCACGATGTAATTCAACTACTTTGTTATCTACCGCTGCTAGCATACGTTTTACTTGGTGATACTTACCCTCAGAAATAGACAAGCGTAAACCATAATTCCCCAAGCGCTCAGCAATAGCAGGGCGAGTTAAATCTTTTTCATTGTGAAGCTGTACACCGTCGCGTAATTGCTGCAGTGCATCATCGGTAATCGGCTCTTGGGTTTCAACCAAATAGGTTTTAAATTTATTCTTTTTCGGCGAGGTAATTTTGTGTGACCAGTCGCCATCGTTAGTAATAAGCACTAGGCCAGTGGTGTCTATGTCTAAACGCCCAGCAATGTGAAAATCGGCCATGTTTGGCTCATCAAGCAAATCAAATACGGTTTTGTGTAACTCATCTGAATTAGCGCATACATAACCTACCGGCTTATTGAGCATAAAGTAGCGTTTACCTAAAAAAACTAATGGCTCGTCATAAAACAGCACGTCATCTTGTTGAGTAACTTGAAAGTCGAATGCCGTGATCACCTCGCCATTAACGCTAGCCGCTTGGCTTTTTATTGCCGCACGGGCTTTTGAGCGTGGTAACTCTGCTAAATGGCTAATAAATTTATCTAAACGGCAAGGAAATTTCATGTTGTTCACATTTTTAGTCGGCTACAATGACCGCGAGTATAGCGGATAGTGAAATACCATGACAGAGCCCAGCACAGAAATTTTAAGCCTGTACCACCGCAAAGTTTCATCAGGAGAGCTTGTTTTTGATGCGGCGCAGCACCAAGCCGTGAGTGCGTTACAGTCTTTGAGTGAGCAATTAAATCAGCCAACAAGCTGGTGGCAAAAAGCACGGTTAATCAAAGGGGTATATTTATACGGTCCTGTTGGCCGAGGTAAATCTATGCTGATGGATTTATTTTATAAAAACTTACCCACAGAAAAAAAGCAGCGCCTGCATTTTCATCACTTTATTGAAAAAATTCATGCTCAATTGGCCAAGTTACAAGGGGATAAAAATCCGCTACAAATAATAGCTAAACAGTGGGCCAAAGAGATAAAGGTACTGTGCTTTGATGAGTTTTTTGTTAGTGATATTGGTGATGCCATGATCATGGCTCGGTTATTTAACGCTTTGTTTGAACAAGGCGTGGTACTAGTCGCAACCTCTAACGCAAAACCCGAGCAACTTTATTACAACGGTTTGCAACGCGCGCGATTTTTACCAACTATCGATTTAATAAATGCGCATTGTCATGTAATTAACGTAGCGGGGGAGGAAGACCACCGCTTCAGGTACGGTAGAAGCAGTCGTCATTATTTTATTAACTTGCCCGATGCTGAATTTGAGGCTGGGTTTTTATCCGCACATTCTCATGCAATGCGTAATAATACAATAACTGTGCATGGCCGAGTGCTTCCTTATTTATTAAAAACTGACGATGCTTTACTAATTGATTTTATGGCATTGTGCTCAGGCCCTCGTAGCGCCAATGACTATATGTTTTTAGCAGAACAGTTTTCGGTAGTATACATCGCGAATGTGCCAATAATGGGAAAAGAGGCAACTGGTAAAGTTATTGTGCATGGTATAGAAGACAGCTATCAGCGCGAAAAGCAGCAGTTAGATGAACATACTCTTGATGATGAAGCTAGGCGTTTTATTGCCTTAGTCGATGAGTTTTATGATTGCCATAAATTACTGGTTATTAATGCCCAGGCTGACATTAACGAGTTGTATCAAGGTAAAAAATTAAGTTTTGAATATGCGCGAACCCAGTCTCGCATTGTTGAAATGCAAAACTGGTAGAGGTAAAAAATAGGTGCTAGGAATAAGGTTTTAGGCTCATATCAAACTAAAACCTAAAACCTAAAACCTAAAACCTAAAACCTCTATTTTCTGTATCCATTTGGATTATTTGATTGCCAGCGCCAAGTATCTTGCATCATCACATCAATACCACGCTCAGCTTGCCAACCTAGTTCACTAAGGGCTTTTTCTGGCGCAGCATAACAGGCTGCAATATCACCAGGGCGACGAGGCGACACCGCATAAGGGATAGCTTGGTCGCTAGCCTTAATAAACGCATTGACCATTTGTAATACTGAATAGCCGTTACCGGTACCAAGGTTATAAACAAGTGCGCCGGTTTCTGCGGCTATTTTATCAAGTGCTTTTAAATGCCCTAAGGCTAAATCCACAACATGAATGTAATCGCGCACACCAGTACCATCTACCGTGTCGTAATCATCGCCAAATATAGCGAGCTGCTTTAATTTACCAACCGCAACTTGTGAAATGAAAGGCAGTAAATTATTAGGAATGCCATTAGGATCTTCACCAATTAAACCTGACTCATGTGCACCAACAGGATTAAAGTAGCGCAAAATAGCAAACGCAAAGCGCTCATCTGATTTAGCGATATCTTGCAGCATCATTTCAACCATTAGTTTAGACGTACCATATGGGTTGGTTGTACCGCCAACGGGGAAGTCTTCGCGTATTGGTAAGCTTGCAGGGTCACCATAAACTGTTGCAGATGAGCTAAATACCAGTTTAAACACACCCGCGTCACGCATAGCATCAACTAGTGTTAATGTTCCTTGTACGTTATTTTGATAATACGCGATTGGTTTGGCTACCGACTCACCAACCGCTTTTAAACCTGCAAAATGAATTACACTATCAATGTTATGTTTTGCAAATACTGAGTCTAAAAAGGATTTATCTAAAATATCACCTTGATAAAAAGTAATTGCTTTACCGGTTATTTTTTTCACTCTCTCAAGTGACTCTTCAGAGGAGTTACTTAAGTTATCGATAACGATAACGTCGCTGCCTTGCTGTAAAAGTTCTAAAACGGTGTGTGAGCCAATATAGCCTGCGCCACCGGTTACTAAAATTGCCATGAATGCTCCTTGGAAACCTCTGTTCAATTACCCTAATTTCACCATAAATAATGAGTTTTTACATGTATTATTTTATTTGCTTTGTAATAGTATGATCGTAAACCGTACTTTCGATTACATTTTGTGCAATTTTAATAACACCTCAGCGTAAAGATTAAGTTATAGTTCATATGTAATTGCTAAAGTGATGTATAGCGATTTGTAAAATATTCAATTGATCACAATGATCAAAATACTCGTTGGAGAAACGTATGAACTTAGTTAAAAAAATAGCAATGTTGATGTGTATTGCACTACCGAGTGTTGTTTGCGCGGGTGAGGCTCAAGTGAAATGGCATGACTTTAATGATTATCGCGATGTACGCCCATCAAACCAAACTAAAGGCTCATACCATAAGCAAATAGCCAAAAGTATTGATGAACACTTTGCAAAGCTCAGCGAGCAACTTCCTAAAAACTACAGTTTAAAAATTGAAGTCACCGATTTAGATTTAGCCGGAGACGTACGCTATGGCGGTGTTAACGAAATTCGGGTGGTTAAACCCATTCACTTTCCACGCATTGAATTTAACTATGTGCTTAGTGATGAAAGTGGCGTTGTCGCACAAGAAGATAACGTAAGTCTAAAAGATATGGGTTTTATGGATAAAATTAAAATGGGTCGAGATGAAGCGTTTTACTACGAAAAACGCTTATTAACAGAGTGGTTTGGTGAGCAAGTTTTACCGCGAATTAAGTAACATAGCGCAAAACATCTGTTCAACAGGTGTTTTGCGCAGTAAGCCCAGAGTGCTTACTTAAAGGTGGCCAACAAGGTTAGTAAGTTTTGTAGTTTAATAACTGCTTGTTTTAGCTTTTCTTCATCAAAACCGTCGCTCGATAAGCTTTCTACATCAGCGGCAACGTCTAAAACGTACGGCTTAAAGCGTTTAGCTTCAAAGCTAAATCCAGCGTCCTCGGCAAATAAGGCTTTAAATTTTCCGTGGCCTTGCTGTTGTAACTCATCGAGTTTTTTATCAGCATCAAGCGCCTGACGGTAAACAATTTTTAAGTTGGCGTTGAGTTGTTCAATTATAGAATCCATGGTTTTCCTAAAGCTTAGTGCAATGTTGCCGATAAATACTTAAGTGGGTTGGTAAAGTAATTTACCAATTCAACGACTATAATACGTGTATTACATTTAAATGTCAGGTGTGAGTTATGAATATATCAGGTGGAAATCTACCTACAATCCCTGGTGCAGGCCAAGGCGCAGAGGTTTTAACTGCTGCTTTATCTAAAAAGCAACAGCAAGCTGATGGCGCCGCTGCACTTGCGCTTATTGAAGGTGCTACACAATCCTCAAGTGCGCAAACACCGGCTAAGTCGGTTACTGCAACACTTGGAAATAATGTAAACGTTTATGTTTAAACCAATTTGAGGTCAATAGGGGTTTTACTTTTTTGGCCCCCTATTTCTCTTACCAGTTTAGGCACTAAAAATCCTGGCAGGGCTTCTAAAAGCTCTGCCATTATTTTTATGGCCTGCGCCTCATCTATATCAAAATGACTTGCGCCTTCTACCTTATCCAGTAAGTGTAAATAATAAGGCAGTACATCCGCATCAAATAACGCTTCACTTAAGTTTATTTGCGCATCAACTGTATCGTTCACATCTTTTAAAATAACCGCCTGGTTTAACAGTAGCACATCTGCTTTTTTGAGCATGTTCATGGCGTTTTTAAAGTCATTATCTATTTCGTTTGCATGGTTAATATGATTAACGAATATAATTTTTAATGGTGACTTTGCTAATCTTTCACATAATTGTTCAGTAATACGTGCAGGAATAACCACAGGCAAGCGGCTGTGTATGCGCATGCGTTTAATTTGTGGTATTTGCTCAAGCTCATCTAAAAACCAGCTAATAGCATCGTCTTTGGCCATTAGTGGATCACCACCACTTAAAATCACTTCGTTAATATTTTTATCCGATTTTATATAGCTCAATGCATCAATAAGACTACGTTTATTCAGTTGGTTTTCTTGATAAGGAAAATGGCGTCTAAAGCAGTAGCGGCAATTTACAGCACAACCGGTTTTAAACATGACTAAAACACGCGATTTATATTTATGTAACAGACCCGGTTGATTGTTATCTTGCTCTAGTAACGGGTCTTTATTAAACCCCGATTTAGTTAAAAACTCTTGATGGCGGGGCATAACTTGCAGCAATAAAGGGTCATTTGCATCGCCGTGACGAATTTTTTTTATAAAAGGCAATGGCACACGAACAGGGAACAAGCTACGAGCTTTTATGTCGTTTTCATGGACTTGGCTCGATAAACCAACCATTTCTAGCAACACTTTTGGGCAGGTAACTACATTTGCTAATTCTTTTTGCCAGTTTTTATGCAAATTTGCTTCATTTCTTTGTATCATTGGCACGTAGATTACTCGAAAAATATAAATAGAGGAAACGATGGCGAATTATAGCACCAACGAGTTCAAGGGCGGCCTAAAAATTATGATGGACGGCGAACCTTGCAGTATCTTAGAAAATGAAATGGTAAAACCGGGTAAAGGCCAAGCGTTTAACCGTGTTCGTATCCGTAAGCTTATCTCTGGCAAGGTACTTGAAAAAACCTTTAAATCGGGTGAATCGGTTGAAGGTGCTGATGTAATGGATACCGATTTAGCGTACCTATACACAGACGGTGAATTTTGGCATTTCATGAACAACGAAACATTTGAACAAATCGCTGCTGATGAAAAAGCACTGGGCGATGCTGGCAAATGGTTAGTTGAAAACGATGTATGTACTATTACATTATGGAACGGCAGCCCAATTGCTGTAACTCCACCAAACTTTGTTGAGCTTGAGATCACTGAAACCGACCCTGGCCTTAAAGGTGATACAGCAGGCACGGGTGGTAAACCAGCAACGCTTAGCACAGGTGCTGTAGTACGTGTTCCATTATTCGTACAAATTGGCGAAGTAATTAAAGTAGACACTCGCAATGGTGAATACGTAAGCCGTGTTAAGTAAGCTGTAACACGCCTTATTAATTAAATCCCGGCTTAAGCTGGGATTTTTTTTGGAGAAAATATGTCAGCTGATCTTTGGGCGCCGAGTGCCAGTATAGAAATACTTAAGCAACGCGCAACAATTATGCGCAGCATTCGAGAATTCTTTTATGTTCGTAATGTAATGGAAGTCGAAACACCGAGTTTAAGTGCTGCCAGTGTAACCGATGTGCATTTAGCCAGCTTTAATACTACCTTTATAGGCCCAGGTCACGCTGGTGGGCTACCCCTGTTTTTGCAAACATCTCCAGAGTTTGCGATGAAACGCTTGTTAGCGGCCGGCTCAGGCGCTATTTTCCAGCTTTGTAAGGCATTTAGAAATGAAGAAGCGGGTAGTCATCATAATCCTGAATTTACTATGCTTGAATGGTATCGTCCTGGGTTTGACGAATTTGCTTTAATGGACGAAATCGATGAGCTAATGCAGCTTATTCTTGAGGTTGCGCCTGCAGAGCGGATTACCTACCAACACGCATTTGAACGCACGCTAGGGCTTGATCCATTAACTGCCTCTATCACGCAGCTACAACAACTCGCATGCGAACATGGCTTTGCTGATATTGCTAAAAACGAGACTCATAAAGATACCTTACTGCAATTATTATTTTGTATGAAAGTAGAGCCGACTATTGGTCAAGACATCCCCTGTTTTGTGTATCACTTTCCCGCATCGCAAGCGGCACTGGCACAAATCTGTGAGCACGATCAGCGAGTTGCAGGGCGCTTTGAGCTTTATTATAAAAATATGGAGTTAGCCAACGGCTTTAATGAACTCACCAATGCCAAAGAGCAAGCAAAAAGGTTTAACCAAGATAACGCCTACCGCGCTGCTAGTGGCTTAAAACAAGTACCTATGGATACGCGTTTAATTGCGGCATTGGAACATGGTTTAGAGCAATGTGCGGGGGTTGCATTAGGGATTGATAGACTCGTGATGCTAGCAACCAATAAACAAAAAATAAAAGAAGTGATTGCGTTTGATGTGGCAAGAGCTTAAAGCAGCTAATAGCTTTTAGCGGTCAGCTATCAGATAAAAAAACACCGCGTTTGCATTAAACGCGGTGTTTTTTATTCTCGAACTGACAACTGGTCGCAGTATTACAAATTAAGCGTAAACGTAACACCGGCTACGCGAGGCTCGCCTAATTGTGTGTAAGTTTGGGTTGCGTAACCATCTAACGGGTTGTTGCCAAATTCAAAACCGCGAGTTGGAACGGTTTCATCAAACACATTACGTGCCCATGCGCGTACAGCCCACATATCGGCTTCGTAACCAAGGCTTACATTCACTAAGTTTGTGTTTGGAGCTTGTGCATTATGGCTGTCTGAGAAGTAATAATCATCTTTACCTTCAACACCTAACATAGCATATAACTCATCAGTAACATTGTAGCGTGCACTAAATGCATATTGATATTTAGGCGCTTGTGCTTGCTCACGACCGTCTTGATTTAAACCAGATTTAGTAACAAAGTCATTAATTTTAGTGTCTAAGTATCCGGCACTTCCGGTAATAAATAAGTTTGGTGTTAGTTGATAGCTGCCTTCAATTTCAAGACCATAGTTACTGCCAGAGCTGGCATTGGCGACATAACCGGTAAATTGTTGGTCTGATACTTGCCACGACTTTAATTGAATATTGTCACGGTGCATATAAAATGCAGCTAAACGCAGGGTAAACTTATCATCCAATGAGCTGCCTTTAACACCAAACTCACCACTCCATAAGTACTCTGGATCAAAGCTAGTATGCTGTTTGAAAAAATCAGCATCTAAACTTAACCCTTCATCTTTTGCTTTTGCTAGCGCTTCTGAATTAATCCCACCGGCTTTGTAACCGCGCGTGATACTGGTATAAATCATGGTGCGGTCAATAACTTGGTATTCAAGTGCAACCTTGCCACCGAGTATAATATCGTCAGTTTCTTCAATAAAACCGTTACTATCTGTGTAATCACCTTGATATTGCTCAACACGTAAACCGGTAATAAGCGTAGTTTTTGGGCCTATTGCTGTGGCTAATTGGCCATAAGCTGCCATGTTATTGGTTTCATAGGTTGAGGCAAATGGATTGGCTAACCATGTATATTGACGCTCAAGGTCAACATCGCGGTTTTGATAGTAAATACCCGCCACCCAATTACCTGTTTTGCCATTAAACTGCAGATCGAGCGCTTGATCATCACGATCGCGGCTATAAATATCTGTTGAGCTATAACCTTCTGGGTGCAGACCGGCAGCACATAATTGCGGCTTACTTGTATCGTTACATACCCAGTCTTCATCAAAACTATAAAAAAGCTCAGTATCAATGGCTGAAAGGTTTAAGCTGACATCAAAGGCGTCAAAACCGGTGTAAGTATTATTAAGGCCAACAGCATAGCTTTGTTGGTTATCTTCGCCCGGTTGATCAGCAAGACTGTTGCGAGAATTATCAAGGGTAAATGCATCATAACCGTTATTGATATCGATATAGTGCAGGTTTAGCTCTGAATTTAAATGAGCTGTGAGTTGGCTATTTAATTTAAAGCGGGCAACTTGTTCATCTTGGTTTTGTGTTTCATCATTTAAATAGAGGTTGTTTACGTAACCGTCAGATTTTCTGCGAAAGTAGCTAACGCGTGCACTGGTATCATCGGTTAAACCTGTGCTAGCAGCAACGCCTGCTTCATGGCTGTTATAAGTGCCAGCACCTAAATGTAATTTTAAACTAGGATCGCTGGTTGCATTAGCTGATTGCATTTGAATCATACCCGCCATGCCATCGGCGCCAAAACGTGTACCTTGTGGACCACGGTAAATTTCTACTTGGTCAATATCAAATAATAATGGGCTGCCACCAAGGCCAGAATAATTTATACCGTCAATCACTAAACCGACAGATGGGTTAATTGGGTCGACGAATTGTGAACGAAGTCCCACCCCTCGAATTTGAATATAACGTCCGCGCGAGGCGCCTGAAGCAAAATTCACATTTGCAGCGCTTGCTAGCATTTCATCTAAATAAGTAGCCCCTCTGAGATTTACTTCATCCTCAGAAAATAAACTTGCGCTGGCACTTAGCGTTTGAATGCTTTCTTTTTGAAAGTCACCAGTAACAATGATTTTCTCTAGGTCGGTGTCATCTGCATTGGCGTAGATTGGGGCACCGAATAGTGGTAATAACGTGGCTGTAATTAAAGACAAACGTAAATTCATTAGGTTACTTAACTCCATTTTAGGGACTTGTATGGTAGCAATTATTTCAACACTTGTGCTATAAACGCGGCAATTATACGTTAAATAATTTGGATTACTAATATGACCTTTAAAGTAGACTTTAAAGTGCGTGACTACGAGTGTGACCTACAAGGTATTGTAAATAATAGTGTTTATTTTAATTATCTGGAGCACGCTCGTCATGAGTTTTTATACGCACAGGGTGTTGATTTTGCACAACTTGCCAAAGATAAAATTAACTTAGTGGTACTTCGCAGTGAAATGGATTACAAGCAGTCTTTAAAGCCAGCGGATGAATTTTATGTAGCAGTAGAGCCTGTACGCATTAGTCGCCTTAAATTTGCGTTTAAACAAACGGTAGTTCGCAAATTAGACGAAAAAGTGATGCTCAATGCCTTAGTAATAGGCACGTCGGTTAACGAGAAAGGTCGTCCATTTTTACCACCACAGATAGATAACTTATTCCAAGCAATTGCATAATTCCAAATAGCACTGCTTTTAAACTAGCTTAGAACAAAAATTTACATTTAAAACATGCATTTTTAACGGATAAACCTGACAAATATTGATACTATTACATTAATTAGACAATAAGTTAGTAGTAACATGAAATTAGCAGCAATACCGATGCTTGTAATCGGTTTATGTGTTGGTTGCGCATCAACAGGGACAGTTACCACTGAGCAGCTAAAATATACACAATGGCAATTATCAAAGGTTGATGGTTTGGCCATTCCCGCATCTTTTAAAGCATCAATGAGCTTTATAGAAGCGCTACAAATAAATGGCTTTGCCGGATGCAATAAGTTTTTTGGTGAAGGTTCGCTTGAAGATAGCAGCTTGAGCGTAAGCAAATTAGGTATGACACGTAAATCATGTGGCCCTGAACTGGATGAGTTTGAACAACAGTTTTTACAAGCTCTGCAGCAAGGTGCAGTGCTTAACATGCAAGACCAAAAATTGGTGATGCAAGGCGAACAAAAATTTGTGTTTATCCCTAAGTAAATTTTACACATTTTGAAAAACAGCCCCTTGCAGGGAATTTTCAACTGGCGTACACTCATAGCAGATTTGATTAAAACATTATCAAATCAACGAACAATTTAACTACTTGTCGGAGTGCCTAAGTTTTATTTAGGCTGAGATCGCGAAAGCGGGATCCGTGAACCTGATCAGGTTAATACCTGCGTAGGGAACAAGCTGCCTAAACGGGACGCTTGTGCGTCTTTTTTTATGCGCACAAAAAAGCAACATCCGTCTTAGGCCGCAAAGTCGCATAAAGCGACTTTACGATCTTTCTCTATTCCATCGGAATATCTGGCAAGACAACCCTTAAGCAATGAGGTAAGTCATGTCAAACACTACAAAAAAATCGTCGCGCCGCGAAACCCGTGCCGCTGCATCTGACTATATTTATAACCTAACGGGTCAACCATTCCCAAGCTCTCATAAAGTGTATGTTGAAGGCACGCAAGAAAATGTACGTGTGGGTATGCGTGAAATCACATTGAGCGATACTTTTATTGGTGGTGATGAACAAAACCCAGTGTATGAGTCAAATGCACCATTGCGTGTTTACGATACATCAGGCCCGTATACTGATCCTGAATTTAAATTGGATGTGCGCAAGGGACTTAATAAATACCGTGAACAATGGATTGAGAGCCGTAATGATACCGAAGTACTAGAGTCGGTAACCTCACAGTTTGCACAGCAGCGTATGGCTGATGATGGGCTAGATCATATTCGCTTTGAGCATTTACCAAAAATTCGCCGTGCAAAAGCGGGTAAAAATGTCACCCAAATGCATTATGCTCGCCAAGGGATAGTCACCCCAGAAATGGAATATGTAGCGATACGTGAAAACATGGGGCGTGCGCAAATACGTGAAGAGTTACTAGCTGCGCAGCATAAAGGGGAGTCGTTTGGCGCGAGTATTCCTGAGTTTATTACTCCTGAATTTGTGCGTGCTGAAATAGCGCGTGGTCGCGCTATTTTACCTAACAATATTAATCACCCAGAAACCGAGCCTATGATTGTTGGTCGTAACTTTTTAGTTAAGGTTAACGCCAATATAGGTAATTCATCAGTGGGTTCATCTATAGAAGAAGAAGTTGAAAAAATGGTGTGGTCAACCCGTTGGGGTGCCGACACCGTAATGGATTTATCAACTGGGCGCTACATTCACGAAACCCGCGAATGGCTAGTGCGTAATTCGCCAGTCCCTATTGGTACTGTACCCATTTATCAGGCCCTTGAAAAAGTAAATGGCGTAGCTGAAGACTTAACGTGGGAAATATTCCGCGATACTTTAATTGAACAAGCAGAGCAGGGAGTTGACTACTTTACTATTCATGCCGGCGTGCTTTTGCGCTATGTCCCTATGACAGCAAAACGCGTAACCGGTATTGTGTCGCGTGGCGGCTCTATTATGGCCAAATGGTGTTTAGCGCACCATAAAGAGAACTTTTTATACACCCACTTTGAAGATATTTGTGAAATTTTAAAACAATATGATGTGTGTTTTTCACTAGGGGACGGTCTGCGTCCGGGCTCTATTGCCGATGCTAACGATGAAGCGCAATTTAGTGAGCTTCGTACCTTAGGCGAACTGACTAAAATAGCTTGGAAGCATGATGTACAAGTGTTCATAGAAGGCCCTGGGCATGTGCCTATGCATATGATCAAAGCCAATATGGAAGAGCAACTTAAACATTGTGACGAAGCGCCCTTTTATACCTTAGGCCCACTCACCACTGATATTGCACCGGGGTACGACCATATAACCTCAGGGATTGGGGCTGCGCAAATAGCTTGGTATGGCTGTGCCATGCTGTGTTATGTAACACCGAAAGAACATTTAGGTTTGCCAAATAAAGAAGACGTTAAAGAAGGCCTTATCACCTACAAAATTGCCGCTCATGCCGCCGATTTAGCCAAAGGTCACCCCGGTGCACAAGAGCGAGACAACGCGCTATCAAAAGCACGCTTTGAATTTAGATGGCACGACCAATTCAACATTGGTTTAGACCCGGTTCGCGCCCGTGAATACCATGATGAAACACTGCCACAAGAATCAGGTAAAGTAGCCCACTTTTGCTCCATGTGTGGCCCTAAATTTTGTTCGATGAAAATAACCCAAGAAGTACGTGACTACGCCAAAGATCTAGAAGCGCGCGGTATTGATCCTAATAACGTGGGTGATGCCATTGAAATCAAAATGGTTGATGTAGAGGCCGAGATGAAAGCTAAATCTGAAGAGTTTAAACAATCAGGCTCAGAGATTTACCATAAAGCAATATAAAATAGGTTGTGAGTTGCGAGCATCGAGTAGCGAAATGTTTATCTTAGCATCTTGTTGCTCGAAGCCAGAGATCCGCATCTCGCAGCTAAATGTAGGAGTGTTTATGTTTTATGACATTGCTGTGGTGGGTTTTGGTTTAGCGGGGCGGTTGGCGGCGCTTGAATTAAGTAAGCAGCACCGTATTACTGTATTTGAAGCTGATGATGAGCATACCCAAAATAGTGCGGGTAAAGTGGCGGCGGCTATGCTGGCACCGCTAGCTGAATCGGTTATGTGTGAACATGATTTAGCGCTATTGGGAGTAGATTCTATTGCTCGCTGGCCTGCTATTTTAGATGAGTTAAACAGTGAGGTGTTCTTTCAACAGCAGGGCACCTTAGTGGTTGCTCACCCGCAGGATAAAGGTGACTTACAAAGTTTTGCACAGCGAATAAAGCCGTTACTAAATTTTAGTGCCAAAGCGGTTAATACGCAGCAAATAGCGGATTTAGAACCTGAGCTTACAGGGCGTTTTAATCAAGGGCTATTTTTACCCGGTGAGGCGCAAATAGATAACCAAGCCTTTTATAAAGCCAGCTTTAGGTTGCTAAATAAGCGCAAAGTAAAGTTTGTGTTTAATCAACGCGCCAGCATCTTTGATAATAAAGTGAATAATCGAGAGTTTGATTACATTATTGATTGCAGAGGGCTTGGAGCCAAACAAGATCAGCCACTTCGAGGCGTGCGCGGGGAAGTGGCAAGGTTATATGCCCCTGAGGTTAACTTAACGCGGCCTGTGCGGTTAATGCATCCGCGTTACCCTATTTATATTGCACCTAAACCTAATCATGAATATGTCATAGGGGCAACGGAGATCGAATCGCAAGATACAGGTCCTGCAACTGTGCGCTCAACCCTTGAACTATTATCGGCGGCCTACACTGTTCACAGTGGCTTTGCCGAAGCGCGATTATTAAATATTCAAACAGGCTTACGCCCAGCGTTTAGCGATAATCGCCCACAGGTAAAAAAAACGAGCAAGGTTATCAGTATCAATGGCTTGTATCGCCACGGCTATATGTTGGCACCCGCGCTTGTGGCACAAGCATTATCGCAAATAGAGTGAGTATTAAATGAACATTACAATTAATGGTGAGCTTTTAAATGTGACTAGCCATGCGCTGCTAGAAATAGTAAAAAACGTGGGCGCAATGGCGCCTTATGCCGTGGCTGTAAATGGAGAGTTTATTCCTCAGAGTCGCCATAGCCATGTTGTTATAAATGAAGGTGACAGTATTGAGTTATTGTCACCTATCCAAGGTGGATAGTGCTATGCAAAGCAAAGACTGTTTAACAATTTATGGTGAGCCAATCAATAGTCGCTTGTTAATTGGGTCTGCGTTATATCCGTCACCAGATATAATGACGCAATCAATTAAAGCCTCAGGTGCTGAGATAGTCACCGTATCACTTAGGCGACAACAAAACGCGGCGGCAGGGAATGATTTTTGGCAATTAATCAAAAACACCGGTTTAAAAATACTGCCAAATACTGCCGGATGCCACAGCGTCAAAGAGGCTATTAACCTAGCTAAAATGTGCCGAGAAGTATTTGCTACCGATTGGATAAAACTTGAATTAATAGGCGATGACTATAATTTACAGCCCGATCCATTTGCATTACTTGAAGCCACAAAAATATTGATTGATGATGGGTTTAAAGTACTACCTTATTGCACTGATGATTTAGTGCTGTGTCAGCGCTTGAATGGATTAGGCTGTGAGGTGCTAATGCCGTGGGGCGCGCCTATTGGCACCGGTAAAGGATTGTTAAATAGTTATAATTTAAAAACCATTAGAGAACGCCTGCCTAATACAACATTAATTGTTGATGCTGGGTTAGGTTTACCATCGCATGCCTGCCAAGCACTTGAATTAGGGTATGATGCGGTATTATTAAATTCAGCCATTGCAGGGGCGGGTTGCCCAGTGACTATGAGCCGTGCATTTAAAGCTGCGGTAGAGGCAGGGCGTTTTGCATACAATGCCAAAGCAATGCCCGAAAAAGACGTTGCAACCCCCTCAACCCCAACAATGGGTATGCCATTTTGGCATCAGCAGTAAGGAAATAAAAATATGACAAACGTAGTGTGGACAATTGCTGGCTCTGATTCTGGCGGCGGTGCGGGCATTCAAGCCGATATCAAGGCAATGCAAAGTTTTGGTGTGCATGCTTGTACTGCGATCACCGCGCTTACCGCTCAAAATAGCTTAGGTGTAGAAGCTATTAATGCAGTGTCTACCGATATTATTGAGTCCCAGTTGCTTGCACTTGAAAAAGACATGAAAGCCAAAGTGATAAAAATTGGCATGCTTGCTAATGTGCAGCAAATTCAGTTGATCAGTGAGCACATAAGCCACTACAAAACCAAATGGCCAACCCCGCCGGTTATTGTGTATGACCCTGTGGCTATTGCCTCAAGCGGTGACTTACTAACAGAAGAAGACACCGTAAGTGCGATAAAAGAATGTTTACTACCGCTGGTGGATGTAATTACCCCAAATACCCACGAAACACAGTTATTAACGGGTGTGTATTTAATTGGCCCTGCAGCGATTAAAGAAGCGGCGAGTAAGCTGATGGCGTGGGGCGCAAAAGCGGTGGTGATTAAAGGCGGACATTGGGATTACCCAAGCGGGTATTGCATTGATTACTGCACACAAAACGGTGAAGACTATTGGCTAGGTAATGAAAAAATTCAAGTTCCTCATAGCCATGGTACAGGGTGCAGTATGGCGTCAGTAATTGCTGCGTGTCTTGCAAAAGACTATCCGTTAAAAGATGCGTTTATTTTAGCTAAAGCCTATATAAACCAAGGTTTAAAGCAATCAGTTCGCTATGGCGAGGGCATAGGGCCGGTTGCACAAACGCAGTTTCCTACCGATTTAGCGCATTACCCTCAGGTGATTGAACCGGGTAGCTGGTTAGGTGATGAGTTGGATTTTGATGTGCCGCTTGATTTTAATATGGCTGCTGATTTTGCAGCCTGTGAAAGTAAAAAGCTTGGCCTCTATGGTGTGGTTGATAGCATTGAATGGCTAGAAAAGTGCTTACAGCAAGGAATTAAAACAGCTCAGCTTCGTGTTAAAAATAAAACGCAGAATGAGCTAGATGAACTGATTGCCAAAGCGGTCACCTTGGGTGAGCAGTATAATGCGCAGGTATTTATAAATGATTACTGGCAACTTGCCATCAAACATGGCGCCTATGGGGTGCATTTAGGACAAGAAGACTTAGAGAGTGCAAATTTAGTTGCTATAAAAGAAGCTGGCCTGAGACTTGGTCTCTCTACCCATGGCTTTTATGAAATGCTTCGGGCGCATAATTACCGCCCAAGCTACATGGCCTTTGGCGCGATTTATCCTACCACCACCAAAGACATGACAGGGCAAATACAAGGGCTTGAAAAGCTCAATAAATTTGTACCGCTTATGCAGAGTTACCCTACAGTCGCTATTGGCGGTATTGATTTAAATAGGGCGCAAGAGGTTGCTAAAACGGGCGTGGGCAGTGTAGCCGTGGTGCGTGCTATTACCGAGGCTGATGATTATGTAGAGGCAATCAATACCTTAAAATCGGTGATAAATGAGAATGCCTGCTAACATGCAAACGCAGCAGCTCAGCGACAAAGAAACTCTACGTTATAGCCGCCACATATTACTTGATGAAGTGGGGCTTGACGGGCAGTTAATGCTGAAACGTTCAACGGTTGCCGTAGTTGGTGCAGGTGGCTTAGGTAGTCCTGCGCTGCTGTATTTAGCGGCAGCTGGCATTGGGTCGCTTATTTTAATTGATGACGATGTAGTTGAACTGTCTAACTTGCAGCGCCAAGTGCTCTATAAAGTAAATCATTTGGGGCAAAACAAAGTTCGCGCGGCTGGAAAAGTGCTTGCGAGCCTTAACAATCAAATAAATATAATAACCCACACTCAAAAGCTGGATGATACCAACAGTGCGTTGCTCTTAAAAAACGCCGACATAGTGCTTGATTGCTCTGATAACTTTAGTACCCGTTATGCGGTTAATCGCTATTGCATTGCTAATAACACTCGCTTAATTACAGGGGCTGCGCTGGCAACTCAAGGGCAATTAATGGGGTTTGATTTTAGACAAAGTGACAGTCCATGTTACAGCTGTGTTTTCCCTCAAAGTAGCGATGCACCGGTTATAAATTGTAGTAATGCCGGGGTAATTAGCCCTTTACTTGGGATTGTTGGGTCAATGCAGGCACAATTAACCCTCAATATGTTGTTAGGTCATTTTAAGGGGAATGTGTTTATAACGTTTGACGCATTAAGCTTAAAGCAACAGCATTTTAAGATGACTAAGGATTTAGCGTGTAAAGAGTGTGGCGGGTATGAGTAATGAAAAGCTTGGCTTTTAACGTGAGTAAGCTCTCCGTCTACAAGAAAAGAACACCGCGGTTATTGAAAAGAAACGCGGTGTTTTTTAAGCTCGAACTGGCACTACCTATTAATCATCAATTTTTGCAAAGGCAGTGCCTAAACGAGTAACTACCTCTGGGAGTTGATCGTCTAATATTTCTGCTTTGTTCGCACCCCATGCGAGCACAACCGTTGAGCCTAATTTAAAGCGACCCATTTCTTCCCCTTTCTTAAGGGTGATCGCGTTTTCGCCTTTAGTTGGGTAGTTCCAGCTAAACACATCACTGCCAGCTGGTGGAGTCACTGTGCCAGCCCAAATAGTTTCTATGCTGGCAACAATAGTTGCGCCTACTAAAACCATAGCTAGAGGGCCAATTTCAGTTTCAAAAATAGCTACTACACGCTCGTTACGGGCAAATAAATTTGGTACGTTTTGAGCGGTAAGTGGGTTTACTGAAAATAAATCGCCCGGTACATAAATCATTTTGCTTAGCGTGCCATCAATTGGCATATGAATACGGTGGTAATCTTTTGGTGCCAAGTAAATAGTTGCAAATTTACCGCCTAAAAACGCGGTTGTGTCGTCTTGTGATCCACCTAACAATGCTTGTAAGCTGTAATCGTGACCTTTAGCTTGAATAAGTTGACCATCAACAATGTCGCCTAGTTGGCTAATTGCGCCGTCTACTGGATGAATAATAATATCGTCATCTTCAACCATAGGACGCACACCGTCTTTTAACGGACGGGTAAAAAATTCATTAAAGCTTTTGTAATGAGCCGGATCTGAATATTTAGCTTCGCTCATATCTATTTTATATTGTTTAATAAATAATTTAATTAATGCGGTTGTTAACGCACCGGCTTTTGCTGCAGCAAGTTTACCTACCACACGAGAAATAAAGTGTTTTGGCATGGCATACTGCATGGCGATTTTAAATTTATCTAAACTCACAGGTTATTCCCTTATTATACGCGGGGCGCACGAGCGCCTGCACGGCCATCGGCCATGGTTTCTAAAATACGGTGGTAGCTTTCAAAGCGTAATTTTGAAATATCGCCATCGACTACCGCTTGTTTAATTATACAGCCCGGATCGTTTAAATGTTTACAATCTCTAAACCGGCATCCGCCTATAAATTCTCTAAATTCTTTAAAGCACCAAGTGACGCGTTCAACATCTAAATGCCATAGGCCAAATTCACGAATTCCCGGTGAGTCAATTAAATTACCCCCACTCGGTAAATGATGAAGGCGCGATACCGTGGTGGTGTGCTGGCCAAGCCCGCTGTTTTCAGACACTTCTTTAGTCAAAATTTCAGCATCCGGCAGTACAGTGTTAACTAAGGTAGATTTACCCACGCCACTTTGACCAACAAAAATATTGTTTTTGCCCGCAAGTACTTCTTTTAACTCATTAATGCCTTCGCCAGTTATATTACTAACCAGCAGCACCTGATAATTAAGCTTACGGTAAATGTCGAGGATTTGTTGTATTTCGTTTAAACCAGCTTCATCAATTAAATCAATTTTATTAAGTACTAAAATGGGTTCGATACCCATGTCTTCACAGGCAATTAAATAGCGGTCAATAATGCTCGGGGTAAACTCTGGCAGTACCGCTGAAACCATTAAAATTTGATCAATGTTAGCGGCAATCACTTTAACCCCATCATAAAAATCGGGGCGCGTGAGTTGTGAACGGCGCTCTTGGGTTGCTTCAATAACACCCGCTAAATCACCTTCACTTACTTTTGCACGGCGAAACAATACTTCATCGCCGCAAACCAAGTTCGATACGGTACGACGAATATTACAACGTAATACATCACCGTTTTGTGTTTCTACATCGGCATGTTGTCCAAAGCGGCTAATAACAATCGCATTTTCCACTTGACCTAAATTATCTGTTTGCCATTCTTGCGCGCCGACTTTTGCCGGTTTTGTATCGGCATTCGATAAGCGCTTTTGATGATTTGCCTTGATCCTACGGGATTGGCCTTTACTTAATTTTTTCTGTTTTGCCACTTGAGGCCTATAACCTGAGTTAAATGCCGAGTTTGCCAAAAAAAGCTTTAGCTCGACGGTTGATGCTAATATGATATATCGAAATGCGTTGGATCTAAAGAAAAGCACCGTTTAAGGTAATTATGACTATTAATAAATCAAATTTAATTTGGCTCGATCTGGAAATGACCGGACTTGAACCAGAGACTGACAAAATACTTGAAATTGCAACTGTTGTCACTGACGCTGATCTGAATATATTAGCCGAAGGCCCAACCATTGCCATTCATCAAAGTGATGAACTACTTGATGGTATGGATGAGTGGTGTACAACTCAGCATGGCAAATCAGGGCTTACAGCGCGTTGTAAGGCAAGTACTTTCGATGAAGCTTATGCCGTTGAGCAAACCCTCGCGTTTTTAAAGCAATGGGTGCCAGCGGGTGCTTCACCTATGTGTGGTAACTCGATTGGCCAAGACCGTCGTTTTATGAATAAGTATATGCGTGAGCTTGAAGACTTTTTTCATTACCGTAATTTAGATGTAAGTACCATTAAAGAACTTGCTCGTCGTTGGAAACCAGATGTATTGGCTCAAGTGAATAAAAAAGGGTCACATTTAGCGTTAGACGACATTAAAGATTCGATTATGGAATTAAAAGTTTACCGAGAAAAGTTTTTTAATTTATAAAAAATACTTGCAAAGCACCCTAATTATTGTAAAATCCTGCCCCGCTCAAGACGATAACCCCCGCGGGGTTAGTGTGTTTGGGCTTAGGTTAAAGATTCAAGATGAAAGGTTAATGGAGCAAGGTTCAATATTGATAGAACCTAGAACCTAGAGTGCGGCACTAGCTCAGTTGGTAGAGCGCGACCTTGCCAAGGTCGAGGTCACGAGTTCGAGCCTCGTGTGCCGCTCCAATTTCTCACCAAAGAAATTGGGGTAGAAATAAAGATTCAAGGTCAAAGGCGAAAAGGTTTAATTTTGGCAAAACCTAGAACCTAAAATGCGGCACTAGTTCAGTTGCCAGAATGTTGAACGCGACCCGTCGCGCACCAACGGACAAATTACTGACTATTTTTAATGCGGCACTAGCTCAGTTGGTAGAGCGCGACCTTGCCAAGGTCGAGGTCACGAGTTCGAGCCTCGTGTGCCGCTCCAATTTCTCACCAAAAGAAATTGTAGTAGAAATAAAGATTCAAGATGAAAGGCGAAAGGAACAAGGTTTAATTTTGACAGGACCTAGAATCTTCATATAATGCGGTACTAGCTCAGTTGGTAGAGCGCGACCTTGCCAAGGTCGAGGTCACGAGTTCGAGCCTCGTGTACCGCTCCAATCTTATTTACTTTCCAGATATTCATTCTCAAATAGCAAACAATGACCCATACGCGAATCACTATAAATTTAATTTATGTAACTTTTTTAAAGTGTTCAATGTGTGAGAGTGACCTATGTTGTAAAACCTAAAACCTAAAACCTAAAACCTAAAACGTTTCGCCTTGCAAAGTGGCAATAATACGCCTAACCCCGCCATGATCGCGATGTTCGCCTAAGTATATTCCTTGCCAAGTCCCCAGCGCTAATTGACCATTATTAATAGGTATCGTTAACTCGCAACCTAAAGTGCTGGTTTTAATATGAGCAGGCATATCATCATCGCCCTCATAGTCATGACGATAATAAGGCTGGCGCTCAGGTACAAACTGATTGAAGTGGCTTTCCATATCCATACGCACGGTCGGATCGGCATTTTCATTAATGGTTAAGCTGGCAGAGGTGTGTTGAATAAATAAGTGTAATAAACCTATTTTTAGTTGGCTCAGCTGTGGGAGTTTAGTCAGTATGTCGTTATCAATTAAGTGAAAGCCCCGCGAGCGAGGCTTTAATGTAATCGTGGTTTGCGACCAGCTCATAGCTTATCAAAGCTCACTTCAATGTTTGCATTACCTGCATCACTGGTAAATGGCATAATAATTTTTTTGCCGTCACTTTTATGCGTAATAGTATGGTTTTTACCAGACACAACAATGGGGGTTGCCATGGCAAAGTCATAGCCTTTTTCACCTAATAGGTTTTTAGCACCACCGGTGACCATATTGGTTATTTCGCCGACCATGTCAGTGACTTCTTCATTTATGCTGTCAGGTCGCTCACCTAACATACGTTCCATTATAGTCAGCGCTAAACTTTTGTCGAAGGTTATTGAAAATGAACCGCGAGTTTGGGGGCCAACCATACCAATTAATCCCGATACATCACCACAGGCTACTTCATCGGTTTTAATGCGAGGTTTACCTGGTTTTAACTGAGTTTGAGCCATGGTGCTCAGTACATTCATCAAAGAAGATAAAAAGGGATTAATGAACTCTACATTCATATTATATATCCTTAAATTGGTACTGATAAAGGTTATACGCAAAGTATAGCTATAGTCGCTTATCTATGCTCGACAAGCGTCACATTTACCGTGTGCTTCTATTGTTTGCCCAGAAACTACAAAGCCACTTTCGGCTGCCAAGTTATTGAGCTCATGTGAAATTACTGTTGAGTGCAGCTCTTTAACAAAGCCGCAGCTATCACAAATTAATAGCTGAACAGGATGAATATGATCAAAATGATGACACAGCATAAATGCATTGGTGCTTTCAATTTTATGAATAAAACCGAGTTCGGCTAAAAAGTCTAAAGCACGATAAATCGTTGCAGGTTTAGCACCTGTTTCAGTGACTTTCAATTGCTCAAGTAAATCGTACGCCCCCACACCACCTTGGGCACTGGCCAATAAACGAAATACCTTCTCGCGAATTGGTGTGAATCGCGCACCACGGTTGTCGCACACTTGTTTTGCTTTACTTACGAGTGATTCTATATTCATCTTCTCTCATCCTTACGCTGCCGTGATATACTAACATACTGTATTGTAGTTGCAGCGTTTTATTAACCGATTTAGTGAAAAGGTACTCATTAATGCATGAACTATTAGCTATATTTATTTTCTTTTTTGCGGTTATCGATCCAATTGGCACAATCCCGGTTTTTATCGCCGTAACTCGTGGAGATGACGACAAGTTTAAGCGTAAAGTGATTTTTAAAGCCGTGGGTGTGTCTGCTTTAGTGCTGTTATTTTTTGTAGTTGCTGGCGAGCAATTACTGAATGTGATTGAGATCCCGCTCTCGGCATTTCAAATAGCAGGTGGTTTAATTTTATTAATTTTTGCACTTTCCATGACCTTTGGTGAAAGCAAGCCTGAAGCTGAAATTAAAAGTGTTAGAGACAGCACTGAAACCGCTATTTTTCCGCTCGCTATCCCATCAATAGCCAGTCCCGGTGCCATGTTAGGTGCGGTATTAATGACACGCAATGAGGAATATACCTGGGTTGAACAAATGATTACTTCATCAATGATGTTAGCTGTTTTAGTGGTGGTACTGATTTTGTTATTACTTGCTACGCATGTACATAAAATAATAGGTGATAGTGGGGCGAGTATTATTAGTCGAATTATGGGGTTAATTTTAAGCTCAGTCGCGGTAACTAATATTTTAAACGGTATTGCACAATACTTTGGCTTGCAAGTGTTTGCTTAATATTGCTGCGCATAGGGCTTTTGTGTAAAATGCAGCGCCGTTTAAGCTGTGCTTAAATTATAAATTTTTGAGGACTACATTTTGGATAAACGTACTTTAAATCGACGCTTTTCTGTTGCCCCCATGCTCGATTGGAGCGAAAGTTGGTTTTAAGCTAATATATAGCAGGGTTTAGTGTTTTTAGTTTTTTGCTTGGGGATGCTTTGGGGATAATTTGGGCTGCTGGTAGCACTTTTTAAAGACAGTAAGTAAAGATATTTTTGAGTCAGGTCAGTAGCAATGTTTTAAGTAAGGTAGAGCTTGTTTTCTGGGGATAAATGGGGTTGTTTTTAAGCAGAAATGATGCTGCTTTTAGACAAAAAAAAAGAGACTGTTTTAAGAGTCTCTTTGCTAATTTAAAATTTGAGTTTTAGATAATGATTTCACTAGTTGTTGTAAAACTGCTGAAACTTTTGCCATTCTATATGAGCCTTAACTGTTGTTTTCTCGATGTGCTGAGCTAGATCATCAATATTGATCACAAAAGGAAGCTTTTGGCTCTTTCCAATTCTAAAAACTGGCAATGGTAGGGCATGTTCGTTTGCTCTTTTTTTCGCAGTATCATAATTCAATCCAAAATATTCTTCGCACACGTCTTCTAACTTAATTAATTTATCGTAGTTAAATTTTTTCAATAAAACTGATAGTGTTGAATGTTCATTTTCAGATACTCTTTTACTTATCATTGCGATACCTCATTATTGTACAAAGAACTATTTTCAAAAGAGCTAACGCTGCTTTTTTCTACGCCTTGATTGCTAGATGCTGAAGTAGCTGTTGGGGTGCTTTCTAACCAGCCATTTTCATCTAACCAGTACAGCATTTCAGTTTGATCAGCATTACTGAAGTCTGGTTGTTTAGTTATATTAAAAAGCACTGCTACAAGCTTCATATTATAGTAATCAAGACCAGCTGATATTCGTAATAAACTAACGCCGTAGCTCTGATTACAAGCAGACGCTGCTGCATGGGCAAGTGTATAAGCGGCTTTGCAGTGACCCATTTCAATTATTTTTTGTTTTACTTCATCTAATGATTTCATATTTCGACCCCTATATTTTTTGAATGAAATTTAAAAACTTACTGTTAATTAAACTAAGTTGAAATCTTATGATTCATCTTGATTTGATGGGAGAATTATAGAGAGAGGAATTTAAAAAGTAAACGTATGCTATTGTTTTTAAAGGGGAAATTATATAATAATACAACCATTTTGATATTATTATAAAGAAAAACTTTATTATCATATAATTTACATATGATGTTTTTTTAATAATTCATTAGAGAATCAATAAGATATTTTTTAATTGGAGCATTTTTGAAATTTTTTTATTAAAAAGTAAAAATAATTAAACTTAGAGGACTTTTTAAACCAAAAACAAGACAAATTTGCGTAGTATTATATAATTTCACCAAGCTTATTCGTTACTTCAAGGTGTTGTTTTATATATTATTATATAATATCTCTAAGCTTATTTTTATTTTTACACGGCTATAGACTTCTTTTTTTTTAGCGATATAACTAAAAGTAGAAGCAAACTTTTATGGCACTTTAGTAAAAAATTATTGATAACGATAAAATAGTATTAAGGGTTAAAAAACGAGCTTCTTTTTATATAAATTAAAAAGGAGAATAAATGAGTAAAACTATTAATGAGGTAGCAAATCTACTAAAAGAAAATTTTGAAAATAGAACAAGTAATGATGGTGAAAATTTTGTCACATGTTCTGAGGGTATTCTGAAAGAGTTCATTCGTGAAGTTCATGATGAACAGTTACCAGATAATTTTATTCATCAAACAATTCAAAATTGTATCGAGTCAGTTGCAGACGGCCGAACAGATATAAACGGCATACTTGAAGATGTTACTGCTGATATATATACAGAAGATTTAGTTAAATGGTCATCTTCAAACTTAAATCGTATTTCAATTATTAATGATGTTTTATGTGAAAATCAAATAGAAGATTTTAACGAGTTATTACAGATAGCTCAGTCACGTGAAATTGAAGAGATATGCTATGCAACATTGTCATTTTTAACAGGTGAAGCTGAAAATACTCCTGCTAATGAGGAGTATGATTATGAATAATGAAAATTTATGTATCATTACAAATTTAATGTTACTTCGTCTTAGAGATAAGTTAGTTAAACAAACTTCATATGTTCTAGTGCCTGATGTAATGCCATATGGCAGTCAGAATAATAAAATAGTTACTTTGCAAAGCTTTATTCATTACTTGAACAATCAACGATTCAAAGAGCATTTATCACTTTGTATGAATGATATTGAGTTAAATGAATACAGTTTTAGCAATGAAGAACTTCAGACTATTAGAAGTAATATCTTAGAAGTATTAGAGCTATATTTTGCTACGAGTAAGTTTGAGTTCAATAACTTAAAAAAATCTTCTCTAAAGATCAACTACACCCCACGCCACTATGTGGCTTCTCATATACTGCACTTAAAGTATAAAAAAGCTGTATTTTCCAATGATTCTTTTGCAAAAATCTGGGAGTTTATTTGGGACGCCCAAAATAGCAATTTAAACGAAAAAGTTCAGCAATTAATAGGGGTTTTAAGCCTGTCCTATGGTGAGAGTTTTAGGGAGGTAGATTAATGCAAACTAAAACTCATAAAGTAACTATTAAATTTACATCTTCTGATTATGAACATTTAAAAAAAGAGGCTACTGAGTTAAAAATGCCAATGGCTGAACTTGTTAGAAATTCATGGTTTGAAAAGCAGAATGCTTTAGCTGTATTTGAAGAGTTCGATAGGCGTATTAATCTAATAGAGAGCTGTATAAACAATCAAAAGAATGAACTAAAGCAGCACTTTAACTCTAACGACACTAAACTTCTGGCGATATACAAAGTGCTAAAAAGCTTATCTTCTTCTGAAAACAATCAGGAGAACAGCCATGACTAATAAATTAAAAGCTAATTATTTTGATAGTTCTAAAAGTGCTCCTTCTGTCACTACTTATTCAATACCACTTATACTGCTGAGTTCTATTTTTACGTTAATACTCACATTTACTTCAGTGTTTTATCTAATTGTTGTGAAATATACAGAAGCATTAGATGTTGGTGAGATATTACAATTAACTTTTTACAGTTTAATGCACTTACTTGGATTTTTTCAAGATGAATTAAATTGGCTAGATTGGTTTTACCTGCTTGATAATGATAAACAAAGAGAATTTATAATTGCGACTAGTATAGTCAGCTTTTTATCACTATTAGCCAGTTTTATAGCTGGCAAATGGGCTTATAAAAAAAGTTACCAATCATCAGAAAGAAAAATCTCAGGTGCTAGCCGATATGAAAGTAAAGAAGCAATTAACAAATTATCGAAAGCATTAAAAGAAGATTATAAGTTTGCAGGTTCTGGTTTACCGATTCATCCCCAATTAAATTTATCTAAAAACAGAGAATCTCAAAATATTCTAGTATTGGGGCAGATTGGTGCAGGTAAAACACAAATTATTGCTCCAATAGTTAAAGATATTATTGATAGAAAAGCTAAGTCAGTCGTTTTTGATTACAAAGGTGATTTTACCGAATGGTTTGCATCATACGAGCAAGTTATGATTATTGCACCGTGGCTCAAAAGCTCAATAGTTTGGTCTATTGGTAAAGATATTAAAGATAAACATTCAGCTTTATTATTTGCTACCTCTGTTATCCCTAAAAACCAAAAAGACCCCATGTGGAGTAATGCTGGGCAGATAATATTAACGGGGTGTTGCTTATTTTTAATTAAAAAGCATGGTGAAAATTGGGGCTGGAAAAAATTATCTGTTTTATTAAATTCACCAACAGATATTTTAAAAGCAAAGTTACAACAAGTATTACCTGAAGCCGCTAATTTAGTAGATCCAAACAGCAAAACTTCTCAATCAATTTTATTAACTATGTATAGCTATGTTAGACCTATACATGATTTAGCTTTAGCGTGGGGTGACGCAAAAGGTGGCATATCATTAAAAAGTTGGGTTAAAGATAAAGGAAATAAAACCACTTTAATAATTAATCAGAACCAGCAGTATGAGCAATTATCAAAATCACTTGCTGAATTAGTTTTAAATTTAATTTCGCATGAATTATTAAGTTTGAGCGATAGTAATAAGCGTGAATTTTATTTTTGTTTAGATGAAACCGCTCATTTGAATTTTGATATTGCTAAAACGGTATCAGTAGCTCGATCTAAAGGTGCAAGGTTTATAGTCGGTATTCAAGATCTTGGTTTATTAAGTAAGCAATATACTCAAGAGGAAATCAACGCATTTTCTTCAATGATTGGCACATTAATAGTGTTAAGAGTGGGTGCTGTTGGTGATTCAATTACTAAGTTATCGAAAGCTTTAGGTGAACAGCAATTTGAGCGATTAAACCCATCTTTTGATAAAGAAGGTAAATCAACATTTTCTTGGCAAAGACTGTCATTACCAGTAGTCGCAGAAACAGAGTTACTGAATCTCCCTCAAGCTAATAAGAAGAACGGAGTTACAGGTTTTATATCAATTGCGGGTACTAATATCGTCGGGAAATTAACGTGGCCTTTAACCATATTACCCAAGGTTAAATTTGATAACCAACCAGCAAAATGGGTAATTAGTGGTAGCACTGACCCTAAAGCAGAGAAAGCTTCATTATCTAAGAGTAATAAAGCTAGGAATAAAAAAGTAAATTTATCTGAACTAGATGATGCTTTTGCCGATGATAAGCAAGGCGGTGATACCAATGATTAGTATCACTCGTTTGGGTAAAGCTCAAGAAGCTAAAATTAAGTATTACACTGAGCTTGCTTCTATTAAATATTATAACTCTGAGTTTGAGCCACAAGGTATATGGCATGGGCAAGTTGCTAACCAGTTTAGTTTAAAAGATAAGCCTGTTGAGCATGACTTACTAATGCAATTTGCTTCTGGATTTAATAAACAAAATAAAGCATTGGTCGGTAATGCAGGTGAAGAACATCAAATAGGTTTTGATCTAACTTTTTCTGCTCCAAAGTCTGTTTCTGTATTGTTTGGTTTGGCAGACAAAGAAGTAAGGGAACAAGTTCAGCAATGTCATTTAAATGCAGTAAAAATGGCTTTGTCATATATAGAAGATAACTTGATTGAAGTTAGGGCTGGCACTAATGAGTATGGCGAGAGATTAAAAATAAAGACTAATAATGCCCTGTTTGCTATTTTTGAGCATGGCAGTAGCCGCAGCTTAGACCCTCAACTGCATTCACACTGTATTTTACTTAATTTCTCTAAGCTAAAACCGCAAGAATGGCGATGCTTAGAAACTAAGAATCTATTTAAATATCAAAAAGCCATTGGTGCTATGTATCGTAATGAATTAGCACATCAATTAAAGTCAGAGTTAAATTTAGACATTGAACCCGATGAAGAGTTTTTTAAATTACCATTAGTGCCTGACGATGTTTGCCAAAAATTTAGTAAGCGTACAGAGCAAATTAATGAAGAGCTTGCACGTTTAGGATTTTCTAGTTCAACGAAATTAAAAGAGTTAGTCGCTTTATTTACACGTTCTAAAAAAGTACATAAATCACGTAGTACCTTGTATACACTGTGGCGTGAACAAGAAAAAGACTTGGCGTTTGATATTGAGTCTATCAATAAAGCAAACAGCAACTCTAAACCAAAATCAATAGACTATTATTTTGAAGAAATTTTAGATGATTTGGTTTATCACCATTCTGTATTTGAATATAAAGATGTTATTGAAGTCGTTAATAAACATGCCCAGTGGCTGGGAAAGGGGGCTAAAGCAGCTAATGATTATGCTGAAAGGTTAATCGAGACTGATGTTTTAAAAGAGCTTTATCATCCAAAAATTGGTCGTTGTTTTACTACAAGCAAACAATTTGAATTAGAAAAAAAGTTTTATAAAGAGGCGGTTGAGTATTCAAAGCTAAAAGCACAACCAAAAAGCTCTTCAGAAAAAAATCAATTTTTAGATAACGATGGTAATAATTTAATTGAATCAGAAATTAGCTCATTAGGTTTAAATGCTGAGCAAGCTTTAGCATTAAAAGGTATATGCAATTCTGGTGATCTTTCTCTACTCAATGGTAAACCTGGGACAGGTAAATCATTTTTAATGAAAGCATTAAATAATATCTACCAAAAAAATGAGTTTAAAGTTGTAGGTTGCTCAACAGCAGGTAAAGCAGCGCAAGAGCTAGAAGAAAGCTCAGATATTAAATCTCAAACAATAGACTCTTTATTATATGAACTTGAGTTTGAAAGAACTGAATTTAATGAAAAAACTTTAGTGGTGCTAGACGAAGCTGGAATGGTGGGGGTTAGAAAGCTCGCTTTATTGTTCAAGTATATAAAAGCCGCTAATGCAAAAGTTTTGTTGGTAGGTGATTATAGTCAATTACCGCCTATTGAAGCGGGAAATGCTTTTTATCGCTTATTAAATGAAGTCAAACCGTTTGAATTAAATAAAATTCAACGTCAAAAATCTGAAATTGACCGAGCTAACATTAACAAAATTGATAATGGCCATATCAAAGAGGTGTTTGAAGATTTAGATAAAAGGGGACTTTTTAACTTTAATCAAGATCATATAGAAGCTAAGTTTTCTATGGTCAATGATTGGTTTGAAACGTTTAAAAATAAAACAACGGAATCACTGATGCTAGCATCTAAAAAAGCTGATGTTCAGCACTTAAATGTCTTAGCTAGAGAAAAATTAAAACAAAATAATATCATCAAAGGCATTCCTGTTTTATTTACTAATCATAACGATGAAAAGCTAAAGCTGGGTATTGGTGAACGTATTATGTTTCGCTCTAACTCAAAAAAGCTTCAGGTAAAAAATGGTACTACAGCAACAATAACGGCACTGAAAAAAACAAGAGCAGGTAAAGCAACTGTAAGTGTTCGGTTGGACTCTGGTAAAGAGTTTGAATTTAACGAATCTGATTATGATGCTGTTGAATATGGTTATGCTTCAACAGTGCATAAATCACAGGGGATGACAGTCAATCATGCGTATGTTTACTTAAATCAGCAATTTTTAAATAAAGAATTACATTATGTGCAAATGAGTAGAAGCCGTTTAGCTACTAAAGTGTATTGTGCTCACTCTTTATTAGAAAAAACACAATACATAGAAGAGCTATCTTTGCAGGCCAATCAAAACACTCAAAGTCGAGAAATCTATGATGCCAATGAGGTTGCGATGGAGTGACTTTTATATCAATTACAAAGGTATACTTTAATACTGGTAAGTGCCTTTTTTGTTAAAGGGGAGGATTAGTGTAAAACAGCTAAATTACATCTTGCTCAGTATTATTAGAGATGAAAAAACATGATCGTTAGGGAGAGGTTACTTTATTTAACGTGATGATTTTTAATTGATTGTCTAGTATAATCTGCATAATTTCAAACTTGTCTTTTTGGCATAAAAAGTAAAGAAAACAAAATGTTACCTATTATAAGCGCTCTAACTAATGTCCTTAAATCAGATGAAAGACTTGTTATAGACGGAAAGCTCGCTAAAAACAAAATCGTTGAACTGGCTTTAAACCTTGATTCCCCGTTATTGAAACTGCTCTTGTCTGATGAACAGTTAAAAGGTCATTTCTTCCAAGATGTTGATGGAATGTTGATTTTCGATAAAGTGGCGTTCCAACGCTTTGTAAACAACAAATCATTCCTACCTGATAGTTTCACACAGTTCAAAAATAAGATTGGTCTTTCTGTAGACACTCACTACTTAAAAGAATCTAATGATGTGGTTCTTTCTTGGCCGTACAAAGATTGCGTGATTGAAGGTGGTCAAACGAAAGATGATCAAAAGCGAGATGAAGTATTTTGGAATGAGACTCTTGCTCCAGAGCAGGTTGATAACCTTCTTGCTCCTAAAGCTCTGACCAATTTTAAAAGATATGACGATAATGGTGAGCATTCCGAATTTACTATCGGTGATGCAGATAACCTAATTGTAAAAGGTAATAACCTACTTGCATTAAGAAGTATTCTTCCAAGATATCGTGGCAAAGTTAAGTTAATTTACATAGATCCTCCATATAATACACATAATGACAGTTTTTGTTATAACGATTCATTTAGTCATTCTACGTGGCTAACCTTTATGAAGAATCGTCTATTAATCGCTAAAGAACTTCTAGCTGAAGATGGTTCCATCTATGTTCAATTGGATTATAACGAAATTCATTATGCAAAAGTTCTTCTTGATGAGATTTTTGGTCGTGATTTATTCCAAGCACAAATAATATGGAAGAGAACTTACTCTAGGGGCGATGCTCAAACATATGGCGCAAGTCACGATACGATTCTGTTTTATTCAAAATCAGAATCATTTACTTTCAATAAAACTTTTACAGAATATGATAATGATTATAAAAAGAGATTCAGCCACAAAGATGAACGTGGATTGTTCCAAGATCGAAACCTTTCTGCTAAGGGTTTAAAAGGTGGAGGTTATAATTATATTTGGAAAGGTAAAGATGGTTATTGGCGTTGTCCTGAAACGACAATGAAAAAACTCGATGATGATAATCGTATATACTACACAAAGAATGGTACACCAAGAATGAAGCAATACTTGCATGAAATGCAAGGTAGAGCAATACAAGATATTTGGGATGATATTAATGTAATTAATTCCCAATCAACAGAACGTGTAGGTTATAGCACACAAAAACCTGAAAAATTATTAAAACGTATCATTGAGAGTTCATCAGATGCTGGTGATATTGTTGTTGATTTCTTTATGGGAAGTGGAACAACTCAAGCAGTCGCACACAAAATGAATCGTCAATATGTTGGTATTGAACAAATGATCTATATTCAGGACACTACCATACCTCGACTAAAAAGCATTATTGCAGGTGATAAAAACGGAATCTCTAAAGAAGTTAATTGGCTAGGTGGTGGTTCTTTTGTTTACTGCGAATTGGCTGAACTAGCTTCAAAATACTCAGATAGAGTAGAGAAAGCTCAAAGTTCAGAAGAATTAATCAAAATTTGGGATGAACTAAAAGATAGTTCAAACCTCTCTTATAAAGTCAATCCAAAACAATTTGATAATAATATTTTATTATTCAATGAGCTTTCTTTTGAAAACCAACAACATTTTCTTATTGAAGCAATTGATAAGAACCAACTTTACGTCAATTATTCAGATATTGATGATGAAAGTAATGATATTTCTGAACAAGATAAGAAATTCAACCAAATGTTTTACGGAGCATAACGATTATGGCAATGCTTCACGAAACATTAAGCACTTTAAAAGATGCGCTTGGTGAAAACGTTTTTTCTGATCTTGTACCTGATTATATTAAAGATAACCTGAACAATAGTTTTGAAATGCGTCCATACCAAAAAGAAGCATTAGGCCGCTTTGAGTTCTATCTTGATAAATACCAGAAAAAGCCCAAAAATGAACCAATAAATGTGCTATATCATATGGCTACTGGTTCAGGTAAAACATTGATTATGGCAGGTGAAATGCTCACGCTTTACAAGCGTGGGTATCGTAATTTCATTTTCTTTGTTAATAGCACTAACATCATTAGAAAGACCAAAGAAAACTTTTTAAACAAAGGATCATCAAAATACCTTTTTAATAGTACTATTAATATTGACGGTGAGCAGGTCAACATCAAGGAAGTTGATAACTTTGCAACGACTAATTCAAGTGACATAAACATTGTTTTCACTACTATTCAAGGTCTTCACGCTGTAATGCTCTATCCGAAAGAAAATGCTCTTTCTATGGAAGACTTTGAAGATAACAAAGTTGTTTTGATTTCTGATGAAGCTCACCATATTAATGCAGAAACAAAAAATAAGAAAAGCAAAGAAGAACAACATTCTGTAGATAGTTGGGAAAATACAATTAGTGAAATTTTTTCAGCAAATAAATCTAATGTTATGTTGGAGTTTACCGCTACAGCAAACATAGCAGACCAAAAGATAAAAGAAAAATATGAAAATATTATTATTTTTGATTACCCACTCAAAAACTTTAGAGAAGATTTATACTCTAAAGAAGTTAAAGTATTGCAGTCCGACAGCGAAGCTTTTCCAAGGGCTTTACGTGCAATTATTTTAAGTCAATACCGCCGTAAGGTTTTTGAAAAGCATAAACTTATTATTAAGCCTGTAATCTTGTTTAAAGCTAAAACTATAGCTGATAGTGAAGCTTTTCATAAAGAGTTTATTGAAACTATTGAAAAGATTGGTGAAGAAGATTTAGAAGCAATAAAAAACACTTCTAAGGAAGGTGATGTAATTTATACCGCTTTCCAATTCTTTGAAAAGAATAACATTACATTAGAATCTTTAGCTTTAGAACTACAAGAAGACTTTACTGTAGAAAAGACAATTGAAGTAAATAGTAAAAAAGCTGTGACATATCAAATAGAACTCAATTCATTAGAAGATTCTGATAATGAAATACGTGCTATTTTTGCTGTTGATAAGCTTAATGAAGGTTGGGATGTTCTTAACCTCTTTGATATTGTTCGCTTATACGATACTCGTAATAAGTGGGGTAAAACAGCTACACAAGAAGCACAGTTGATTGGTCGTGGTGCTCGTTACTGTCCTTTTAAAGTTGAAGATGAACAACCACTATACCAACGTAAGTATGACATTCTAGACGACACTGTAGAAGCGCACGAACTTAAGATTTGTGAAGAGCTATATTATCACTCAGCTCACAACCCTGAATATATCAGTGATTTGAACATCGCACTTCAAGAAATCGGTATCAAGCCAAAAACTCGTAAAGAGCTTTCGCTAAGAGTAAAAGATAAGTTCAAAGAAACATCGCTATATAAATCTGGTTTGATTTACGTGAACAAGCGAGTTGCATATGATCGTACAAAGGTTAAAGGTCTTGATAGTTCTATTATAAATACGAGTTACTCTTATGCCATTAAGACAGAACACTCGAATGAACTTACTATTTTTGAAAGTGCTATAGTTAAACATCTAAAAGTAAAACGAGAACGTATTAATTTAATTGATGTGGGTAAACACATTATAAGAAAGGCAATGGCGACCATTCCTGCTTATAAATTTAATGAACTAAAAATTTTGTTCCCAAGTTTAAAAACAATAGATGAGTTTATTGTCTCAAGTGATTATCTAGGCTCGATAAAAGTTGAGATTAGTGGGCGAGAAGATATTTTAGAAAATGTCCCACAAATTGAAAAGTTGAAACTGTGTAAGAAAGTTCTTGGTAAGATTGCTGAACAGTTAAATGTAAATCGTATTGATTACGAAGGAACAAAAGAGTTCACACCAAAAACCATTAATGAATTGTATGATAAGGATAAGATTCTAAACATATCAAATGATGGTTTGACAGAGCAAGAGTTTGGTATTGCTCAAAGCGAAACAACCAATGACGAACTTTCTTTAGATCTTTCAGATTGTGATTGGTTTGTCTTCAATGAAAACTATGGAACTTCTGAAGAAAAGTATTTCGTTAGATACTTAGATACAATGATTGATGATCTTAAATCAGTTTATGATGATGTTTATTTATTAAGAAACGAAAAACATTTTAAACTTTACACGTTTGATGATGGTCGAGCATTTGAGCCTGATTTCTTATTGCTTCTAACTAAGAAAGAACAAGATCTTGAACTAACTTATCAAGTGTTTATTGAACCTAAAGGTTCACACTTGTTTGAAAACGATGCTTGGAAACAAAACTTTCTACTAGATTTAAAGGCTACACATCAAATTGAGCAAGTTTGGCAGGGTAAAGAGTTTATAGTGTGGGGATTACCATTCTATAATCATCAGTCTTCGAAGGCAGATTTTATGCCAGAGTTTGAGGAACTATTGAATTAATTCAATTGATTATCAGCCCACCTTAGAGTGGGCTTTTTACTTGTCTGAACTAATACAACTAATACACCTTAATTAATTTCTATTCATCTCATTTGTTGCTAGTAGATGTGCCATTTTTTGCATTAAATCGATTGCAAACTCTCTATCTGTTTGTCCCCAATTATCACTCATTCGCAACTCAGTAAATGTATATTGAGCATGCGGATGACCAGCTTCTTCAAAATACTCAGATATTTTAAGTGCTCTTTCATATCCATGTAAGCCTCTAGCAGCTTCACGAGCTTTTCGTATGTGATAATTATAATTAGCTTCATGACAACTCGTATTTCTTTTCTTTTTAATACCCATATAAATCAAGTCTCCAGTTTTAGGTAAGAGGAGACGATAGGCGCAATTACTTATTCATCTCCTACTTAGTGAAATAACCAAGGTTTTTCATAATATGGGTCCAATCTCGACAAAAAGGAATATTGTTATGTTACACATCGAATATCGAAATATTGCTTTTCGATTTTACATAAGTTAAGGGGTGTAAATGTAAAAGTCAATATTAATTTCTTTTAAAACAATATCTTACGTTGTATTATTATATAGTTTAAGGCTCTTTATAAGATAAGTTCGTGAAATTGATATGTATTTTTCATCAAAAAATTTTCAAGAAAAAAATAGAAAGTTAAAATATTTATTTAGGTAGTTTCAAAGACTTCAGATTCAAAAATTTAGCTTAATGGGAGGGGGAGAATAGCTCTGATAATCTATTGATATTTAAGTATCAGAGCACAATTACAACTAATTTAATCTTGAGTTAACGCTTGTTTTATTTTCCTATCATATTCTTCAACAATATCACTTGGTCTGATTCGTGCGTAAATTCTGTTTAGAACATCAAGGTTTGTATGACCTGAAACTACAGCAACTTTTGAAATATCCCAACCTTCTTTAATCAGCTTTGTTATTCCGAACGATCTCAAATCATGAAAAACGATATGTTCAATGTTAATACCTTCAGCTATAAGTTTTTGTCTAGTAACTCTCCAACCTGCCCCAACGCTATCAGCAACATAGGGAAATATCCTGTTGTCTAAGTCAAAATTTGGGGATATCGCAGCTTCAGCCTTTCTTTTTTTTAAAATTTCAAATGCACCACCGATCAGCGGAATTTCTTGATTGAAATTTTTCTTGGTTGGGTGTTTTCTGTCTCGGATAAATAGTGTTTTTCTGTCTTCTTTAAAATCTCTCCAAGTAACACGACAAATTTCACTCACCCTCATACAAGTTGCTATCGCAAAATCTAGAATTGTTAAATATGGAATTTTAGCAGCATGATGCTCTTGGCGTTTAAACAATCCATCCCTTAAGTATTCAAAGTCTTTATCACTAATTGTTGTGTCACGCTCATTAGCTTTAAATTCTAGCAATGCAGCTTTAGGGCTTTTTTTGTAATCCTCTTTATAATGTTGCATAGCATCTTCGATAAACTTAATCGAGCCATTCACACCATAGCTTCCTGCTTTTTTAATTACCGATTTAATATATCCAATATCCATGTATGTAGTGTAACCGACAACCCCATCAACATATCTTCTCTGATGACAGAATTCATCTAGATCTGATTTCCTTAAAGTACTCACTCGTTTATTTGCAATTTTATAAGATGTAATTTTAAGTAAACCATAATACTTACTATCCCCAATATTTTTTCTCTCATTTTCAGGATCGTCTATATAGATGCAAATAAGTTCGCCTAATTTAATTTCCTTTAACCTTGAATTTGCAATCTTTTCTTGCTGTTCAATTTCTTCATCTAAGGTGGGAATGCCGTAACGATCTAATTCTTTTACTTTTTTATCTCGCCAAATTTCAGCTTTTCTTAATGTTTCGAAAGATGCATTTTTCTCGTAATAGCCCGTAGGCCTATTTTTGTCGCGAACTCTAACTTTTACACGGTATGACGTTCCTTTTTTTCCTTCGCGGATATCTATATACCCTCTGGCTTTTGCTTTAGTCATTTCCCCATCCTGTAGTACAATATAATGATATAATTAATGTAATGAGATTAGCAGTTAGTATCCCCAAATAAAATCCCCATGGGGACGTAATTGCTGAAAATGTCCTAAAAAAAGCCTATAAGAGAATTAATATGCGAGAATCTAAAAGTCCTGTAGCTATTGTAAATGTTGGTATCTTTAATGAATAAGCTGGATAGAAGATTCTCCGTTGCTCCCATGCTTGATTGGACTGATCGCCATTGTCGTACGTTTCATCGTAAAATGACAAAGCACACCGTCCTCTACACTGAAATGATCACCACAGGTGCTATTTTGTTTGGCCGTGGTGACTATTTGCACTTTAATCAACATGAAGGCCCAGTAGCGCTGCAGCTGGGGGGCTCAGATCCGCAAGCGCTAGCACAGTGTGCCAAGCTTGCAGGTGAGCGCGGTTATGATGAAATAAACCTTAACGTAGGTTGTCCATCAGATCGTGTGCAAAATGGGCGTTTTGGTGCCTGTTTAATGGCAGAGCCCGAGCTTGTGGCAGAGTGTGTTGCTGCAATGAAAAGTGAAGTCAGTATTCCTGTTACGGTAAAAACGCGCATTGGTATTGATGAGCAGGATTCCTATGAATTTTTATGTGCGCTTATTGAAGCATCGCATAAAGTAGGCTGTGATGATTTTATTATTCATGCCCGTAAGGCATGGCTAAAAGGGTTGAGTCCAAAAGAAAATCGCGAAGTTCCTGAGCTTAACTACCCCCGTGTTTACCAGCTTAAAAAAGATTATCCACAACTTGATTTAAGTATTAATGGCGGTGTTAAAACCATTGAGCAAAGTCTTGAGCATTTACAGTACATAGATGGGGTGATGGTTGGGCGAGAGGCTTACAGTAATCCATTTATGCTAAATGAAGTGGATGAAAAAATATATGGTGATGCTGCTAATACTCAGTCACGTCATGATGTTGTGCGCTCTATGTATGATTACATTGAAGAAGAGATGCGTTTAGGCGCTAACTTTTGGCATGTTGCTCGCCATATGTTGGGTATTTTTCAGGGACAACCCGGTGCGCGTGGTTTTAGACGCCATTTATCTGAAAATGGCCATGGCAAGCAAGCTGATTTGAGTGTTATGGATAAAGCACTAAGTTACGTACCCGAATAGCAGATCCTCTGTATAGAAAAAAGCCACCTCAGGTGGCTTTTTTTGATCCCAAATTTTGGTCAAAAGTTTAATTTATTAGCCAATTCGACTTAATTTCATTCAGTGGTGAGTCATTAATTTACCTACTTAAAATAACTTAACCACATGATATTTAATGAAAATAAAACCATTTTAAGTTGTTGGCATAACTCTTGGAATCCTGTTGATGTATAAATAAAAATCATCAGGAGAATAACATGGGCATATTTAACCGCGTAAACGACGTCATTCAAGCAAATATCGTAGCTATGCTTGATAAAGCAGAAGACTCAGAAAAGTTACTCAATTTAATGCTTACTGAAATGCAAGAAGCGCTTAATGAGTGTCGTAGTACGGCAGCTGCACTTTTATGTGAAGAAAAGAGCATTAAACGTCAAATAAGTAACAAACAGCAAGCGCTCGCAAATTGGCAATTAAAAGCTGAGCATGCTGTGGCAAAAAATCGTGACGATTTAGCTAAATCAGCATTAGCCGAAAAACACACAGTTGAACAAAACATAGAGTACTTGCAAACGCAGCTTGAAACATTGCAGCAATCGATTGTAAAAATCACAGAAGACTGCGAGCGCTTACAGCAAAAAATGACGCAGGCAAAAGCAAAGCAAGCACAACTTGCAAAGCGTGAAAACGTAGTTGAGGCAAGGGCAAAAATAAATACGCAACTACAAAGCGATAAAGTGGCTTTTGCCTTATCACGATTTGAGCAAATAGAGCGCCGTGTTGAGAGTGTAGAGTCGCAAGTTGAAGCGTATGAGCTCACAGATACTGCGAGCAATACAGCTATGCAAATTGAGTCACTGGTTAAAAACGAAAAAATTGATGCAGAACTGGCTAGTTTAAAAGCAAGTTTAAATACTGCTAATAAACAAACAGCTTAAGGAGATTGTTATGAATAGTTTTAATACACACCGTCGTTGGTACAAAAATACGCTTAACAAAAAAATATCAGGCGTCTGTAGTGGGTTAGCTTACCGACTAGACTTTCCGGTATGGTCTACTCGCTTAGTGACTGTTTTATTATTTTTAAGTTTTCCGTTTGCAGTGGCGCTAGGTTATTTAATTGCTCACTGTTGCCTTGAAGAAAAAGCAGTGTAAGGAGAGCAGCATGAAAACATTCGCCGTGTGCCTAGTTATTGTTGCGTTGTTTTTAATTAATAGCGGTTCAATTATTCACTTTGATGTGTGGCAGTTTCCGCTATGGATCTCAGATATTAGCTGGACAGGTATAGAGCTCATTGGTGCATTAGTTGCTATTATCGTTGTTATTGCGATTGTTGCTTTAGTGACGATGGGGTTAGTTGGCGCGGCGATGGTGGCACTGGCTGGTACTATTTTAGCTTTTTTATTCGGATCATTGATGATTGCTTGGCCGTTATTGTTTGTAGCAGGGCTGTGTTGGTTAATCGCAGATAACAAAAAAGTCGTCTCTTGAGCTTAAATTAGCTGCCTAACATAAGGGAATTATGATAAATTTGAACTATATTTTTTTGTTTTAACAAGGATTTTACTGATGATTAAACAATGTATTTCGATAGCAAGTGCATTAATGGTGGGTGTTTTTTCGTCTTCGTTAATGGCGCACGAAGGACATGAACACGATAGTGTTGTTGCGCAGCTACAAGTAACACATGCGCAAGTAAGAGAGTTTTTGCCGGCAACCAAAGCGAGTGTGGCTTACTTTAGTATTAAAAACCACAGCAATGTACCAGCAACGTTGACTAAAGCGACAATTGATGGCCTAGGGCGTGTTGAAATTCATGAGCACGTTCACGCTGACGGTATGATGAAAATGCAAAAAGTCGAATCATTGCTTATTAAAGCTCACCAACAACTTGATTTTAAGCCAGGCAGCTATCATTTAATGGTATTTGAACCACAAGAACCGTTAAAAGTAGGTCAAGACCGTAAACTCACGCTATATTTTGAAGACGGGAACCGAGTATTTACCAATGCAAAAGTCGTTTCGTTAGCCTCACAAGCTGAGTCGGTAAAAGCATCGAAAGATCATAGTCATCATTAGGAGGATAAATGTCACAGCATAAAGGAAAAATAATAACGGCACTGGTACTGTTATTTGTCGTGTTTTACGCCATTGCAGTGTACTGGAGTATAGAGCCTTCACGTTTTGATGTTGTGCAAAATGCTAAGCAACAAGCGCAGCAACGCAGTGAAAAACTAGTCACAGGTTATGTAACAACTTCAACACTCATCACTGTAGCTGATACGCTTTTAACTAAATCAGGCGGTTACTTATCAAATGATGTGCTACCACCGAGCGTAATAATGGACAATATGCCGGCCTGGGAGTATGGTGCGCTGGAAATGGTGCGTGATTTAGCGTTGTCTATGCGAAAAGATTTTAGTCGCTCACAATCGCAATCAACTGAACACGAAGCGCTCAAAAAAGCTCAGCCACAATTTAATATCAGCTCTGAAGCATGGGCATGGCCAAGTGCTGAGGGTGAATACCAAAAAGGAATTGATTATTTAATGGTATATCGTTCTCAAATAGCCAATCAGCATGAGCGCGATAGCCAATTTTACTCTCGTGCAGATAACCTACGCAGTTGGTTAAAAGAAGCTGAAAAGCGTTTAGGCAGCTTAAGTCAGCGTTTAAGTGCAAGCGTGGGTCAAGATAAGGTTAACACTGACCTCGCCGGTAACTCTTCAAATACACAGGCCACCTATACGCCTTTACAACAACAAATAAAAACATCATGGTGGGAAATTGATGATGTATTTTATGAGTCACGTGGGGCCACTTGGGCTTTACTGCACTTTTTACAGGCGGTTGAATATGATTTTGCCGATGTGCTTGATAAAAAGAACGCCCGTGTCAGCTTGCAACAAATTATTCGCGAGCTTGAAGCAACCCAAGAAACGGTATGGAGCCCAATGATTTTAAACGGTAATGGATTTGGTTATGTCGCCAACCATTCACTTGTTATGGCAAATTATATTTCTAGAGCCAATGCGGCACTAATTGAACTTAGCGAATTATTAGCGCAAGGATAAAAAATGAAAAAGTATTGTATAGCAGCAGCCTTATCAATGGCATGTTTAGCCCCTGTAGCACAAGCCGACACTGTATTGGGTTTATATGTAGGGGTTGATGGTTGGAAAGCAGATAATGACGGTAGCTTTTCTGATAACAATAACGCCCTGCAAAACTTCAACTTTGAAGATGAAACTTTTGTAAGTTATTACGCTGCGCTTGAGCACCCAGTGCCATTAGTGCCAAACTTAAAGTTAAAATACACTGAGCTTGAATTAAACGGCTCAACAGTGCTTGAAGACACATTTAGTTTTAACGGTACTGATTATGTTGTGGGCACGGGTGTTAATTCAGTGACTGACTTATCGCATATTGATTATATTCTTTACTACGAGATTTTTGATAACGATTTAATCTCAATTGATTTAGGTCTTAATGCTAAGCAGTTTGATGGTGAGCTTGTTGTAACAGGTACATCACAACAAGGTGGCGCTAACTTTACTGAAATCGAAGCGTTCTCTGGTGTTGTGCCGTTAGTATATGGACGTTTTGAAGCGGGTTTACCATTTAGTGGTTTAAGTGTTTTTGCTGAAGGCAGCTTTTTAGCCATAGATGACAGCAAAGTACAAGATTATCAAATGGGTATTGCTTGGGAATTTATTGATAACCTAGCCGTTGATGTTGCGGTTAAAGCGGGCTACCGTTCAATGACTTTAGAGCTTGATGATGTTGATGATATTAATACTAATATTGATGCATCAGGGCCGTTTGCCGGTATTCAAGTTCACTTTTAATTAAAGTATTATTTTGAGCCACCTTGTGTGGCTCTTATTTTTAAAAGCTAACACACGCTTTAGTCATCTCTGTTTGCTATTTTAAAGAATGCCAAACTAATTCAAACTCCCCTTCAAATGCTGAACCAATTAACTGTTTGTACACCTTGTTAATTGGGTAGTTCATTAATCTAAATAGTTCATCACCTGTTTGAGTAAACTTATAATAGCTAAGCACCAAATCGTTACTTTTTGCTTTTAAGGTTAGTTTTTGTGATAAAAAGGATAGGGTGAACTCTTGTCCTACTTTTAATGCCGCTGACTCTATTTCTTTACGATACAGCAAGTTTAAATCCATTAAAGTTAGTACGTCTGGAAAGCTCACGCCGCTTTTACCTATGCTTAATGACACTTTATTACCTTTACCTAGTAAATCAAATAACGAGGGTTTTTTGTAATACCCCAAGAATATTAGGTGGCTGCTATCCTTTTCGTTATACCCAGAAATAGACACGCATTTTCTTAATGAATCGGCTTCGCGCTGGGTCATGTGCTTGAGTGTTTGTAAACTTTTAATAGAAAAAGTACCTGGGCTAATGGTTTCGCCAGTAAAAATTTTTGCCCACAACACTTGCATAGATTGATTTGAGGTATCTTCACATAAGGCTATAAAGTGCTCTACCCAATCAGCATCGGGCTGTTTGGCGCAAGCAACATCAGGACAAAACTCCATTGCTAAGGCTAAAATAGTCTCAATATTTTGTTGTTGTTTAATCAGTAGTAAGTCTTGTCTTTTTTGTGCACGCGCTAAAATTGAATGCTCGCTATTAATACTATAAAGCGATTTGGCTTTATTACCTTGAGGATTATAGGTTTTTTCATCAATGGCAGGCGTATTACTCACTTTTGTGACCGAGTAACCTAGCAGTGACTCAATAATATTGGCAAGTTTAATCCTGGCTTGTGCGGTTTTGACTGTCATGGCTTTCCATTATTGCTTGTGCATCACTGAGTTGAGCGACCGTTTTTAAGTTATTTAGCCCTAGGGTCACTATATTACCTAATATATTTTCAGCAAATATAGCAACGTACCCAGAAATAAGCGGCATCGTTGCTTGTCCTTCTATATGCCACGTGACGGTTTTTGTGTGCGGGCTAAATAGCAATTTGCTAGTGATAATATGCTCTTGATTAAATAACACACTAAGTACAACTTCATTATCGCTTAATGATGATATTGTCATTTCGCCTTTGCCCCATTTACCTTCCCAAGATTGGTAGGCTCCTGCGCCAGAGCTCGGTTCTCCAATATTAAACTTAATATTAGGGTCTATTTGTTGCCAGGGCGACCATTTATACCACTGGGTAAAGTCCTCCACTAATGACTTTATTACGGGAGCGCGTGCGTTAATCTTTATACTTTTTTGCACATGATAATTTTGTGGTAACAATAATCCAACGACAACAAAAACCAGGAGTAAAATGATTGAAAACTGCATTATTTTTTTAAGTAGTTTAATAGGTATTCCTCATCTATTTTAATTTACAGCGTCTATCAATTATTAATTATTTAATAGTTTAACGAAGTCGCGGTTGCTTTTGATCTATTTTATCTACCCTGTATTATTTCAAAAGCAGACATTAGCCGTAATAAGTTTAGATGATTTATTAGTTTTAGTAATGCAATAAAGGTAAACAATTTTTAATCAGCGCTTTCATTTTGTGCTATATCAACGGGGATGTCGATAGGGTATAATTCGCGCCTTTTGTTATTGAACGGCCAATTTTATGAGCACATTAAAAGCTGATCGCGCCTTATTCTCATACCCCAAGTATTGGGCTGAGTGTTATGGCATAGCTCCATTTTTACCAACAACACGCGAAGAAATGGACGCGCTTGGCTGGGATAGCTGCGATATTATTATTATTAGCGGTGATGCTTATGTAGACCATCCTAGTTTTGGGATGGCCGTAATTGGCCGAGTGCTAGAAGCGCAAGGTTTTAGAGTGGGTATTATTGCTCAACCAGATTGGAACTCTAAAGATGCGTTTATGGCATTGGGTAAGCCTAACTTATTTTTTGGTATTACAGCCGGTAATATGGACTCGATGATTAATCGTTACACCGCTGAAAAACGAATGCGCCATGATGACGCATACACACCAGGAAATGTCGGCGGTAAACGCCCAGATCGCGCAGTGATCATTTATTCACAACGCTGTCGTGAAGCCTACAAAGATGTGCCATTAGTGTTAGGGGGCATTGAAGCCAGTCTGCGCCGTATTGCTCATTATGATTACTGGCAAGAAAAAGTACGTCGTAGCGTATTATTTGACGCTAAAGGCGATATTTTAATTTATGGTAATGCCGAACGCCCGTTAGTTGAAGTAGCGCATCGTATCGCTGCCGGTGAAACCATGGATACCATACAGGATGTTAGAGGCACGGCAGTTATTCGTAAAGAGCCTTTACCCGGTTGGCGTGGCAGTGACTCAACAGCCATTGATAAAATTGGTAAAATAGACCCTATTCCTAATCCTTATGGCGCGGATGATGTGGGCTGTGCTAAATCAGAATTTAAGCAAGCCGGCATCGATTTACAAGCAGAAGCTGCAAAACCAATTACCATCCAGCCTGCTCGTCCTAAGCCGTGGGAAAAAACTTACGTTAAACTGCCGGCATTTGAGCAGGTTAGCGTTAATAAGCCTTTGTATGCCCATGCATCACGTATTTTACATCAAGAAACCAACCCAGGTTGTGCAAGGGCGTTATTTCAGCGTCATGGCGATCGTTCTATTTGGGTGAATCCGCCTGCTTATCCGCTTGAAACTCAGGAAATGGATGACGTGTTTGGTTTACCTTACCAGCGTATACCACATCCAAGTTATGGCGATGATAAAATCCCTGCTTACGATATGATTAAAACGTCGGTAAATATTATGCGCGGCTGTTTTGGCGGCTGTTCGTTTTGTTCTATTACCGAGCATGAAGGGCGGATAATACAAAGTCGCTCACAAGAATCAATTATTGAAGAGATTGAGCAAATTAGAGATAAAGTGCCAGGCTTTACTGGGGTTATTTCTGATTTAGGCGGACCAACCGCAAATATGTACAAACTGCGTTGTACCAGTAAAAAAGCAGAGAGTACGTGCCGTCGCTTGTCGTGTGTGTATCCTGATATTTGTAAGCATATGGATACCGATCACACACCCACTATCGACTTATATAAAAAGGCGCGTGAGGTTAAAGGGATCAAAAAGATCTTAATTGCTTCGGGCGTGCGTTATGACCTTGCAGTACGTGATCCTCGTTACGTTAAAGAGCTAGTAACCCATCATGTTGGTGGATATTTAAAAATAGCACCTGAACACACAGAAGATGGCCCATTATCAAAAATGATGAAACCAGGTATGGGCGCCTATGATGAATTTAAAGCGTTATTTGATAAGTACTCAAAAGAAGCGGGTAAAAAGCAGTATTTAATTCCATACTTTATTTCTGCTCACCCGGGGACTAAAGATGAAGACATGGTAAACATGGCTTTATGGTTGAAATCGAATGATTTTAAGCTTGATCAGGTACAAAATTTTTATCCGTCACCTATGGCTAATGCCACCACCATTTATCATACTGAAATGAACTCGCTACGTAATATTAAAAATAATACGGAGCAAGTACCTGTGCCTAAGGGAGCGCGCCAACGTCGTTTGCATAAAGCGATTTTACGCTATCACGATCCTGCCGGTTGGCCAATGATCCGCGAAGCCCTGCGTAACATGGGCAAAGCCAAGCTTATTGGTAAAGGACCTAACTGTTTAGTCCCTGAAGAAGGGCGAGATGAAAGACAAACCAAAGGCGGAAAAGGTAACAAGGGCGGTCGTCCTGCGCTGACTCGTCATACTGGCTTTAGCCAGTTTAAAAAAGCCAACACTAAACCTAAGGTAGGTGGTAATCGCCAGCGCGCTAAGTAGCCTTAACTTATGTAAAGTAACTATCGGCTTAAACAAAAACACCGCGTATTGATGCGGTGTTTTTGTTTAAAAACGTTTATAAAAAGATTAAATCAATAACCAAGTCGCAGTACCTAAGAAGGCAAATATACCAACAATATCAGTTACCGTGGTTAGTACCACACTGCCAGCAAGTGCTGGATCTATTTTCATTTTTTTAAGCAATAGTGGGATACTAGCACCCGCAATACCTGCTGCAACTAAATTCATAAACATAGCAAACGCTAAAACACCACCGAGTTTGAAATCCCATTGCCAAAGCGCAACGACACCGGCAATTAGGATAGACCAAACCATACCGTTAATCGCGCCGATAGCGAGTTCTTTTAATAATAAAAAACGTTGGTTAGTTTGGTTGATATGGCCCACCGCGATACCGCGAATAACCAAAGTTAAGGTTTGGCTGCCTGCAACCCCACCCATTGACGGGACAATGCCATTGAGCACAGCAAGAATTGGTAATATAGCTAAGGTGTTTTCAAAAAAGCTCGCCACAATTGCAGCCAGCAATGCAGTTAGTAAGTTTACACCCAGCCAAATTGAGCGCTTTTTAGAGCTTTTCAACACAGGTGCAAAGGTATCTTCTTCATCATCTAAACCCGCTAAACCCAGTAAACTGTGCTCAGCGTCTTCACGTATAACATCAACGATATCATCAATGGTGATCCGCCCAAGCAAGTGTGCGTTGTCATCAACAACCGGTGCCGATATCCAGTTATGACGCTCAAACAATTGTGCAACTTCGCTCTCATCCATTGAAATAGGAATAGACTCACAGTCTTCATCCATTAAATCATGAACAATTTTTTCAGGGGGGTTGGTTAATAAAGTGCTCAGCGATAGGGCGCCTAAAAAGCAGTTATTTTCATCAACCACATATAAGTCATCTGTACCCTCAGGTAATTCGCCGCGTAAGCGAATATAACGCAGTACCACATCTAGAGTCACATCGGGGCGAATAGTAACGGTATCTATATTCATCAATGCGCCAGCAGAGCGCTCTTGATACGATAAAGCCTGCGTTGCACGTTCTCTATCTTGAATATCCATAGCGCTAACAACGTCTTTATAAACAGTGTCAGGTAGGCTACGTAGTACTTCCCCTAAGTCATCATGACCCATGTCTTCGGTTGCAGCAGCAATGTGCTCGGGTGCCATTTGCGCAATAATGCCCAAACGTACATCTTCAGAAAGCTCTTCAAGCACATCACCTTGTACATCAGGATCAACAAGCTGCCAGAGCATACGGCGAATTTTATGCGGGGATGATTCTAAAAGAAGTGCGGTATCACAAGGCGCCGTTTTTGCCAGCATGCGTCTAACTTGAACAAATTGACCACTATTTAGTGACTTAGTCACCTGTTTTAGCTGTTGTAGTGGAATATCTTGTTCTAAAGCTTCAGGCATTGGCGTCCTTAATTAAATTGTATTACATGCTGGAAGGGTATAAATGCTATTCAATTTTAGTTTATCTTACTTTATGTGAGCAAACTAACTCAACCACTATTAACCTAAGCTTAGGATGATGAGTTAATAATGAACTTTTTTATTCTTGCTCATTAAATCGTTGGTCGATGAGTTCACCTATTGCGCTAAGTGCAGGCTCAGCGTCGGGGCCTTCGCATACCACCTTAACTTCTTTGCCTTGGCTGCTTTCGAGTAACATAAGTGCCAGCACGCTATCGCCAGCGGCTTGTTTGTCATCTTGAAATAAAGTGATTGTGGCATCAAATTGCACAGAAAGCTGAGCTAATACTGTCGCCGCTCTAGCGTGTAATCCTAATTTGTTTTTTATTAAAAATGTATTTTCTAAGCGCATTGCATGTTCTCACTCGGTATTATTCTTGTTCTCGGTGGCGAATTTTTACATTAGGATGGCTCATTGCAAAGCTTTCGCCAATGGTTTGCGCTAAATAAACAGAGCGGTGTTGCCCACCGGTACAGCCAATTGCAATAGTTAAGTAGCTGCGGTTATTTCGTTCTAAATGCGGCAGCCATGTTTGCACAAATGTTTGAATTTGCCATGTAAATTTTTGCACTATACTGTGACTTGCTAGGTAGTCTTTTACTGGTTGGTCCAGCCCCGTAAGTGGCTTAAGTTCAGGCTCCCAATGCGGGTTTGGTAAAAAACGGGCATCGAATACGTAATCTGCTTCTTTAGGGATGCCGTGTTTAAAACCAAATGACTCAAAGGTAATGATCAGTTGTTTATCTTTTTTTCCGAGTATTTTTTCACGAATAGATTCAGCAAGCAGATGCACACTTAAATCCGTGGTATCAATCATATAATCAGCACGGTTAATCAATACATCAAGTAGTTGTTTTTCTTTTTTTATGGCTAAATCAAGCGGCAAAGAATCAATAGATAAAGGGTGGAGACGTCGCGTTTCTGAAAAACGTTTTATTAATGTTTGATCGTCACTGTCTAAATAAAATACCGTTGGTTTAGTAAAACCAGGTAAATATTCGAGTATTTCATTAAATTGCTGTTGCTCTTTAGGTAGATTACGCACATCAACACTCACAGCAATTTTATTATAACTGTCGGAAACGCTGCGCACTAATGATGGTAATAAATTAAGAGGAATATTGTCTACACAATAATAACCTAAGTCTTCCACAACGCGTAACGCCACAGATTTACCTGAGCCTGAACGACCGCTTATAATTATTAATTCCATTTATCACCTTTCTTTATTACTACGATTGACTGACGATAACCTGATACAGTTCGCTATCCGATTTGGCGGCGCGTAACTGTTTACAAAATTCTTTATCATTGAGCTTATCAGCAATCGTGGCTAGCGTCTTCAAATGCTGCTGATTATCGCCATCGGGAACAATTAACGCGACAAAAATGTCAACCGGCCGGTTATCAATCGCATCAAAATTAATAGCTGTTTCGCTCACTAAAATCAAAGCTAGGGGCTCTTGAGCACCGCTCATGCGACCATGTGGAATAGCAATGCCTCGACCAATGCCTGTGCTTCCAAGCTTTTCTCTTGCAGTTAATGCATTAAGAATATCTTGTTGTGTTAAATAGGGCAGCTTATTGTGGGCCAGTTCACTGATAAATTCTAAAATTCTTTTTTTACTATTAAAAAGGACCGCAGCTTTACTGCAGTCCTGACAGATAAGTGAGCTTAGTTTCATAGTGTTAGTGTCGAGCAAGTTTCTCTTTGTGTTTAATTACTTGACGATCTAGCTTGTCAATGAGCGAGTCTATAGCGGCATACATATCTTGATGCTCAGTAGAGGCAAAAATCTCAGCGCCACTTACATGAACGGTTGCTTCAGCTTTTTGGTTTAGTTTTTCTACATCGAGAATAACGTGCACATTCGTTATGTGATCAGTGTGCCTCTGTAACTTCGAAAATTTACTATTTACGTAGTCTCTAAGCGAGTCGGTAATATCTACATGGCGACCAGTTAAATTCAGTTGCATAAACATTTTCCTCTTTGTTGTACGCCTTAAATCAAACTTTTACGTTGATTAGACGGGGGAATAGCTAGAGATTCGCGATATTTTGCAATGGTTCTCCTCGCTACTTTAATTCCTTGCTCTGCCAATATATCTGCAATTTTACTATCACTCAATGGTTTAGCTGAGTTTTCTGCAGCGATTAATTTTTTAATTAATGCACGTATTGCTGTTGATGAACATTCGCCACCATTTTCAGTACTTACATGGCTTGAAAAGAAATATTTAAGCTCAAAAATGCCACGTGGTGTGTGCATATATTTTTGCGTAGTAACACGTGAAATAGTTGACTCGTGCATTTCCACCATTTCAGCCACATCGTTAAGCACCATAGGCTTCATAGCCTCAGGGCCGTGTTCAAAAAAGGCCTGTTGCTGCTGCACAATACAGTTGGTTACTTTAAGTAGCGTGTCATTTCTACTTTCTAAGCTTTTTATAAACCATTTAGCCTCTTGTAAGTGCGAGCGAATAAACTGGCTATCACCACTTGATTTAACCGTACGCGTCATAGCTGCATATTGGCTATTTACTCTGATCTTAGGCATGCTATCTGGGTTTAATTCAACTACCCAACGACCTTTAACTTTTTTAACCGACACATCAGGAATAACGTATTCAGACTCTTCTCTGACAATAGTGTCTGCCGGTTTTGGGCTGAGCGTATGAATCAACGTCATGATTTCTTTTAGCTCATCTTCTTTAAGCTTTGTTTTTTTCATTAACGTGCGATAGTCACGTGCAGCAAGTAAATCAATATGCTCGGTTAAGATCATTTTTGTTTCGTTTAAAAAAGGTGTGTCTTTATCAAATTGATTTAGCTGAATACACAAGCACTCTTGTAAACTACGCGCGGCTATTCCCACTGGATCAAATAGTTGAATACGCTTTAGTACCGCTTCTATTTCGTCAAGTTCAACTTCATCTTCGCCGTCGTTTTCTTGGTTAAAGCTTTCTAATATTTCTTCACAGCTAAGGGTTAGAATCCCTGAGTCGTCCACAGCTTCTACAATTGCAATAGCTATCGCTTCATCGGTAGGGCTAAACGGCGTCAATTGAAGTTGCCACATTAAATACTCATGCAGCGTTTCAGTCGAAGAGCCTTGATAAATAGATTCATCTTCTGGCATTGGGCCCGATGAAGAGGCAGGAGCAGCGCTCATATATTCATCCCAAGTAACATCCATAGCCATATCATCGCTAATGGTGTCTTTGGTCATTGCTTCGCCGCTATCTTGCTCATACTCGCTAGGTTTATCGTCAGCTGAGGCACTTAGCGTTAAGTCATCGTTATCGGCTTTTTGTTCGTTTTTACCTGCAGTGTCTTCGCTGTAATCATGTTCTTCAACTTCAAGCAAGGGGTTGCTATCGAGCGCTTCTTGAATTTCTTGCTGGAGATCCAATGTACTGAGTTGCAATAAGCGAATTGCTTGTTGCAACTGTGGAGTCATTGTAAGTTGCTGGCCCATGCGCAGCTGTAATGATTGCCTCATTTATCTCTAACAATCCTTTTAAATTACGGTCTGTTGACCTTTACGGATTAAAATTTGTTCAAACTAGGGGCGGTTTAATTGCGGCGCGAGGTTTGTAACCTAGTGGGCTAAGTCAAAACCGAGCAAAGCTTCCGC
>NZ_PNCV01000062.1:0-18045 GCF_005886925.1 Pseudoalteromonas sp. S3260 | reverse complement strand
CAGTTTGCACTGGTTCTTCAGCTTTTACTGGTTCTTCAGCTTTCACTGGTTCTTCAGTTTTTACTGGTTCTTCAGCTTTTACTGGTTCTTCAGCTTTTACAGGCTCTTCAACTTTCGCTAATTCTTCTTCAACAATGTTTTGTTCAACTGCATCAGAGGCATCAACGGCCGTTTTATGTGCTTTTGCTTTTAGCTCTGCTTCGTATTCAGCAGCGGCTTGATCCGCAACTGGAATGAAAGCAGGCGCTTCATCAGAAGACTTTTCTTGCGCGTTTTCACCTTCAGGGCGACGACGACGCTGACCTGATGCACGAAGATGACGCGGTGAACGACGTGAGCGAGTACGTGTTTGCTCTTGCTCTTCATCTTGTGTTGCCACGTTATCGTTTGCATCAACAACAGCCTCAGCTTGTTCTTTAGCAGGTACAGGTGCTTTTTCATCAGATACCGGCGCTTGCTTTTCAACAACAGGAGCTTGCTCTTTCACTTGTGGCTTGTCTTCTTTAACCACTGGTTGCTCAACAGCTTGCTCAGTTGTTTGAACTTGCTCTGTGCTTTCGTCTTGTACGCGAACTTTTTTACGTAAATTACGACGTTGACGACGTACCTTAGGCTTTTGCTCTTTTGGCTCAGCATTCTTATCAGATTTAACTGCAGTATCCGCTTTTTGAGTTGCTTCTGCTTTTACTTGCGTTTTATCTTCTGTTTTATGCTCAGGACGTTTACGCGTATTTGAATTACGACGGCGCTTATTGCGATTCTCATTCTTTTCTTGCGTATCGCTTACAGGTGCTGACTCATTTTTAGTTTCAGAATCTGTATTACGTTCGTTGCGTGGTTTATTACGTGGGTTATTATTGCGACGACGTTGGTTGTTACGACGACGATTATCATTGCCACGGTTGTTATTGGTACGCTCTTGAGATTTCTTCTCAGAAGACTCTTGTGTTGTTTGCTCATTTTCATTTGCAAATAACGACTTAATCCATTTACCTAATGCGGCAAATAAACCAATTTCAGCTTTTGCTTCTACTACCGGCGCAGCTTTTGCTGCCGCTTGTGGAGCAGGCGTTGAAGGCATAACGACGCCTTTAAGCTTCGGCTCTTCACGAACAGGTGCCGCTGGCGATTTAGACATTTCAAATGCTTCAGGCTCAGGCGCAACAACTTGCTCGTAGCTTACAGTTTCAAGCGTTTCATCTTTACGTAAACGCATTACTTCGTAGTGAGGTGTTTCCATGTGTTGATTAGGAATAATCACTACATCACATTTATGATGCTTTTCAATACGGTGAACGCTACGACGTTGCTCATTTAATAAATAAGCGGCAACAGCAACAGGCACTTGAGCATTAACTTGAGCGGTGTTGTCTTTAATCGCTTCTTCTTCAATTAAACGAAGAATAGACAATGCGATTGATTCGTTAGAACGAATTGTACCTTGACCACTACAACGTGGACAAACACCTTGGCTTGCTTCACCTAGTGAAGGGCGAAGGCGTTGGCGCGACATTTCAAGTAAGCCAAAGCGAGAAATTTTACCAATTTGTACGCGCGCACGATCTGGGCGAGCAGCATCTTTTAAGCGGTTTTCTACTTCACGTTGATGACGTGGAGGTGTCATATCAATAAAGTCGATAACAATTAAACCACCTAAGTCACGTAAACGAAGTTGACGTGCAATTTCATCTGCCGCTTCTAGGTTGGTGTTAAGCGCTGTTTCTTCAATATCGCCGCCTTTTGTTGCTTTAGACGAGTTGATATCGATAGAGGTAAGTGCTTCAGTAGGGTCAATTACAATTGAGCCACCTGAAGGTAAGCGCACTTCACGTTGGAATGCAGACTCAATTTGGCTTTCAATTTGGTAATGTGTAAATAACGGTGTATCACCTTGATAAAGCTTAACGCGACTCATGAAATCAGGACGAAAACGCTCTATGTGCGCTTTAGCTTCTTCAAAAACACGAGGCTTATCAATTAAAATTTCGCCAATGTCACGACGTAAATAATCGCGAATTGCACGGAAAATCACGTTACTTTCTTGGTGAATTAAAAATGGTGCTTTTGCACTGTCTGCCGCTTGTTGAATGGCTTCCCAATGGACTAATAATGCTTTTAAATCGTAGTTTAATTCTTCAAACGACTTACCAACACCCGCGGTACGAACAATTAAGCCCATACCTTTTGGAAGTTCTAAGCGGCTTAGCGACTCTTTAAGTTCAGTTCGCTCATCACCTTCGATACGGCGAGAAATACCGCCAGCGCGAGGGTTGTTAGGCATAAGCACTAAATAACTACCGGCCACGCTGATAAAGGTAGTCAGTGCTGCCCCTTTTTGGCCGCGCTCTTCTTTATCAACTTGTACAATAACTTCTTGACCTTCTTTGATCACGTCGCGAATATTCGGACGACCATGAAAGGTGTAACCTTGTGGGAAGTAAGTACGGGCAATTTCTTTTAAAGGAAGGAAACCATGACGATCAGCACCGTAATCAACAAATGCTGCTTCTAAAGATGGTTCAATACGTGTGATTTTACCTTTGTAAATATTGGCTTTTTTCTGTTCGTGACCTGGGCTTTCTATATCTAAATCATATAGGCGCTGGCCGTCAACCAGTGCTACGCGCATTTCTTCTTGCTGCGTTGCATTGATTAGCATACGTTTCATAATGTTACTCTACTAGTTTGTGTCGCTGACATGACGATGTTTTCTCGCCTGTTCAGGTGTTCCTATTTTTAGAATGTGCAGCCTCACGACTGGGTCTTTAACGGAACGGCTCTGTATTTAGTAAGCAGTATTTTAAATGCCGGCAAACAATAGGGTGTAATCACGCTATTAAATTCTAAGGGGATACAAACGTGTCGGCTGTTTAGCTCAATACTCGTTTTATCCAGAAGTTGGCCTGTCATAACAATCTTATTAAATGCATTCATATTAGGTGCGTAGGGCTCTTTAGCTTCAAACCATAGTTTCGTTTTTAAAACTACCGTTATCGTTTTTATGAGCAAAAATCGCTACCGATGTTAATGAACGCTTATTTATTAGATTTTTTAGTTCTAAATAAGCTGCTGTACGGTACTACAATATTTGAGCGAATTCTGAACGGCGTTTTTTTACGCCGCCACTATCAGACAAATTATCTGTTCATTGCTTTTACTATCACTTTAAAAATCAATTCATGTTCAAACTTAAGCAGCAATATATTACGCGCATTGCCGTTAGTTGTGCGCACGTGTTAACTGGGTATGTATAAAAGCTTTGGAAAACTTAACTCGGATCTGTATGATCGGTTACCCAGAATGTGCATCACGAATGTTTTGTTGTGTTAAAAAGCACCGTTGTTATTTGCAAATACTAAATATTTGCGCTGCTGATTATCCCACTATTATAACCGTGTTAGCAACTAAATTATTTTACTTAAATCAGTGATTAGGCAATGTCAGAAAAAACCGGCTTACAAGTAACTTTTGTCACTATCAACGAAGACCACCTAGGTCAGCGTATTGATAACTTTCTTATTACCCATTTAAAAGGGGTGCCTAAAAGCGCAGTTTACAAAATTCTTCGTAAGGGTGAGGTGCGTGTAAATAAAAAACGTATTAAGCCTGTGTATAAATTGCAGCTAGACGACGTTATTCGTATACCACCAATCAGAGTGTCAGAGCGTGAAGAGTTTGTCCCTTCAAAACTCGATAAAGTAACGCGTCTCGAAGACGATATTCTATTTGAAGACAAATACCTGATGGTTATTAACAAGCCATCGGGTATGGCTGTGCATGGCGGCAGTGGTCTAAGCTATGGCCTTATTGAAGCATTACGTGTTTTACGCCCAGAAGAGCGCAGCCTTGAGCTTGTGCATCGTTTAGACCGTGATACATCAGGTTGTTTACTAATCGCTAAGCGCCGCTCTGTGCTGACTGCGTTGCATGAGCAATTACGCGAAAAAACCATGGAAAAAAATTATTGGGCACTTGTTGAGGGTCAATGGGACTCTAAAACAAAAAATGTGACTGAAGGCTTGCGCAAAAACACCCTAAAATCGGGTGAGCGCGTAGTACGTGTTGATAACACTGAGGGCAAACCGTCGCATACCCGCTTTAAAGTGCTTGAGCGTTTTAACGATTGCTCATTAGTACAAGCATCCCCTGTAACCGGTCGTACTCACCAAATTCGTGTGCATACTCAGTGTCAAGGCCACGCTATTGCCTGTGATGACAAATATGGCGATCAAGGGTTTGACGAGTCAATGCGTAAACGTGGTTTAAATCGCTTATTTTTACACGCCCATGATTTAAGTTTTTACCACCCTAAAAACGAAACCACTATGCGAGTAGAAGCACCGCTTGATAAAGCACTATCAAGTTGTTTAGTTAAACTTAGAGCAGCAAAAGCGTGATCTCACCCACCATGAAAAACTACAAGCTGGTGATTTTTGATTGGGACGGCACCATTATGGATTCAATTAGCAAAATAGTTAATTGTATCCGCAAAAGTGCACAGTTACTCAATATTGAACCGCCGAGCGATACTGCCAGTAAAAATATTATTGGCTTGTCGCTTGAAAACGCAATCGCAACTTTGTTCCCTGATTACAGTGAGCATCACGAAGCGCTTATTGCAGGGTATAAACAGCAATATGCACTTGATACCACCCCAACACCGGTGTTTGATCACGTTGCACAGGTACTCACTGCGTTAAAAAATCAAGGCGTAATATTGGCGGTTGCCACAGGTAAAAGCCGAATAGGACTGGAACGCCTTCTAGATGAAAGCCAGTTGCGTCACTTTTTTAGTGCTACGCGTACCAGCGACGACGCTAAATCAAAACCCGCTCCCGATATGCTTTATCAATTGCTTGAAGAGCTAGGGGTAAGTGTTGATGAAGCGCTAATGATAGGCGACACGCAAATAGATATGGCAATGGCAAAAGCCGCAGGTATGGATAGACTAGGAGTAACCATGGGTGTGCACAACGCTGCGCAACTCAATGAATTAACCCCGATTGCAACCGTTGACAACTATCAGCAGTTGCAAAATATATTACTCGGTTAATCAGTTAATTTGCGCTAGGCACTTGAGCTGCTAATACATCTAAACCAAACTCAGCCAATAACTGGCTGAGTTTAATCAGTGGTAAACCAATTAAACTGTTTGGGTCATCACCACTGAGCTTTTCAAATAAACAAATACCCAAGCCTTCACTTTTAAAACTTCCTGCACAATTATAAGGTTGCTCTGCATCGCAATAAGCACTTATTTGCGCCGTTGTTAACGTTTTAAAAGTGACATTAAAGGGCTCAACAAGGGTTTTGCTTTGCTTAGTGTCTATATCGTATACACACAAGCCAGTTAAAAAAGTAACCGTTTGCCCACTAAATAAGCTGAGTTGTTTTATGGCGTTTTCTTTATTGTGTGGTTTACCTAATATTTGGTCATTAAATACAGCAACCTGATCGGAGCCAATCGCTAAGCCTTGGTCAAAATGCTCGACCGCAGCTGCGGCTTTTAGTTCGCTTAAACGCTTAACAAGATCGTTAGGTGTTTCGTTGCTGTGAGGCGTTTCGTCAACATCGGGCGAAAACGTTTCAAAAGGCAGATTAAATTTTTGTAATAAAGACTGCCTAAAAGGCGAGCTTGAGGCTAATATAAGAGAGTGCTTCATGGCATGTTTTCCTAGCGTAAATCAGATTGAGTTAGGATAAATCAGATCCGTGAGTAAAACACGTGAAAAACAACGTAAAATTGGTTTTTTACTTTGACTAACCCACTAACTATCTATATGATGCAGCCCCTATGCAAAAGGTGAAAATTCCCATCACCCTTCATCCGGGCAAAGCAGCGCAACACCGTTTAAAGTATGACGGCATTGTACCGCTTGAGAAACTTCCTCGTTTACGAGGGGTTATCCAGGAAGAAGTAGGTGAAATAGCGGTAAAAATTCATTGCAAAAACGATGAGCAAGGTTTAGTTGTGATTAGTGGCAATTTGTCCACACACGTAACTGTCACTTGTCAACGTTGTAATGGTGATTTAGGGTTGGATTTGGATCAAGACTTTGTGTATTCGCCAGTCGGTTTGGATGCAGAGTCAGATGATCTTCCAGAAAGCTACGACGAAGTAGCACTTGATGAAAATGGTGAAATAGACGTATTTGAGTTAATCGAAGACGAACTTATTTTAGCAGTGCCATTAGTGCCTACCCACAACGAAGCTTCATGCAGTTATACAGCAGAGCCTGCCAGCTTTGGTGTTTTAAAGGCGGAAGATGATAAACCAAATCCATTTGATATTTTGAAACAACTTAAGAAAGATTCTTAGGAGAAGACTATGGCTGTACAAAAAAGCAAAAAGTCTCGTGCAAGACGCGGCATGCGCCGTTCACACGATGCGATCAGTGGTCCAACTTTAACTGTAGACCAAACATCTGGTGAGACTCATCGTCGTCACCATGTGACTGCAGATGGTTACTACAAAGGCGTTCAAGTAATTTCTAACTAAGAGATTGCTATATGCTGACTAATCTAACCATAGCGTTAGATATGATGGGGGGCGATTATGGCCCCCGTTCATCTATCCCCGCAGCCGTTTCCGCGGTAAATGCTAATGCCAACTTAAAACTCATTTTATGTGGCAACGAGCAAGTAATAGCTAAACAATTAGAATCACTCGATTCACTTTCTCATCCCAGATTAATAATTCGCCATTGTAATGACGTTGTCACCAATGCTTGCGAACCCGCTGTTGCTATACGCTCAAAAAAAGATTCCTCAATGCGTGTTGCCCTCGATTTAGTTAAATCGGGTGAAGCGCAAGCCTGTGTTAGCTCTGGCAATACTGGGGCGCTATTTTTTATGGCGCATTACGTATTAAAAATGCTTCCAGGAGTGAAACGTCCCGCACTCATATCGGCTGTACCCACTGAACGAAAAAATCCTGTTTACTTACTCGATTTAGGTGCCAATGTGCACTGTGATGCGCAAATGCTGTATCAGTTTGGCATTATGGGTTCGGTAGTGGCAGGACAAGCACTTGGCTGTGATAACCCAAAAGTCAGTTTATTAAATATTGGCGCCGAAGACATTAAAGGTCACGACGAAATTAAGCAAGCCGCGCAGTTAATGCAGCAAAGCGATCTGATTAATTATATTGGGTATAGCGAAGGTAGCGATATTTTTTCTGGCAAAGCCGATGTTATCGTCTGTGAAGGGTTTGTCGGTAACGTAGCACTTAAAACCTGCGAAGGCATTGCCAAACTTATCATGAAAAAATTCACTCGCGCTCTCGAAAAACACGTTGTTTATAAGTGCATGGCGTTTATGTTGGCGCCAATCATAAAAAAACTCTATAAAAGAGTGAACCCCGACCAGTATAACGGCGCTTCTCTGGTAGGATTGCGCGGTATTGTTGTTAAAAGCCATGGAAATGCCTCAGCTAAAGCATTTCATGCCGCAATCGACGAAGCAGTGAAAGAAGTAGAACGTCAACTTCCGGATAAAATTGCTGCTATCTTCGAAAAAACACATTCTAAAGACGCGGTGGCCAATCAGTAAATTGATGTGCCGTGTTATACATTATTTATTTTGTTTAATTAAAAGAGCAAACTATGGCACAAAAAATTGCACTTCTTTTTCCAGGTCAAGGCTCGCAAACTGTGGGTATGTTAAACGAGCTACTTGAAAGCTCAGACATAGTAAAAGCCACATTTGCAGAAGCATCAACCGCACTAGGATATGACCTAGCAGACCTCGTTCTTAACGGTCCAGAAGAAAAACTAAATCAAACACACCGTACTCAACCTGCTTTATTAACAGCAAGCGTTGCTATTTACCGTCATTGGTTAGCTGCAAATCCAGATGCAGACGTTGTCATGGCAGGGCATAGCTTAGGCGAATACTCAGCACTAGTATGTAGCGATGTGATCAGCCTAAGTGAAGCCGTAAAACTGGTTGAAAACCGTGGTTTATACATGCAAGAAGCTGTCCCTGCTGGTGTAGGTTCTATGGCTGCAATTATTGGTTTAGGCGACGATGAAATTAAAGCCGCTTGTGAAGCGTCTGCGCAAGGTGAAGTGGTTTCTCCAGTAAACTATAACTCGCCAGGGCAAGTGGTTATTGCCGGTCATAAAGATGCAGTAGATAGAGCATCAGTCGCTTGTAAAGAAGCCGGCGCAAAACGTGCACTGCCATTATCGGTTAGCGTACCGTCGCATTGTGAACTTATGAAACCTGCGGCTGAAAAATTAGCCGCTGACTTAGCGGCTTTAACATTTAATTCACCTAAGTGTGATGTAATTAATAATGTTGATGTAAAAGCTGAAGGTTCAGCCGATGCAATTAAAGAGGCATTAGTACGTCAGTTATACAGCCCAGTTCGTTGGACTGAAACAGTGCAAGCATTAGTTGCACAAGGTGTAACGCAAAGTTATGAATTTGGCCCTGGTAAAGTATTAACAGGACTTGCAAAACGCATTGATAAAGCGATGGTGTGTGGCTCAGTAAATGACCTTGCATCAATCGATACAGCTAAATAAGAGTATATAATATGAGTAATTTATTTTCTTTAGAGGGCAAAGTTGTCCTGATCACCGGCGCTAGCCGTGGTATTGGTAAAGCGATTGCAAACACCTTAGTGGCACAAGGCGCAAAAGTAGCGGGCACAGCGACAAGCGAGTCGGGTGCGGCTAAAATTAGTGACTACTTAGGTGATAACGGTAAGGGTTATGCGCTTAACGTCACCGATCCTGCGTCAATTGAGACGACATTAGCGGCAATTAAAGCCGATTTAGGTGATATTGATGTTTTAGTAAATAATGCCGGTATTACGCGCGATAATTTATTGATGCGCATGAAAGAAAATGAGTGGGACGATATTATCGATACCAACTTAAGTTCTATCTTCCGTTTATCTAAGGCCGTACTTCGCCCAATGATGAAGAAAAAGAACGGCCGTATTATCAATATTGGCTCAGTAGTGGGCACTATGGGTAATGCGGGTCAAGCCAACTATGCAGCTGCTAAAGCGGGTGTTATCGGCTTTTCTAAATCACTAGCGCGTGAGGTAGCCTCTCGTGGAATTACTGTAAATGTGGTTGCACCTGGTTTTATTCAAACAGACATGACGGATGATTTGACAGATGAGCAAAAAGCAGCAACGCTTGCAAACGTACCTGCGGGTCGTTTAGGTCAGCCAGATGAGATTGCAGCTGCAGTATGTTATTTAGCATCTGACGCCGCTGCGTACGTATCAGGTGAAACTTTGCATGTAAATGGTGCGATGTACATGGTTTAAGTTCGCAATGCGAATTGAATAAACTTTAAATTGCATGCGGGTTTGCTAAAAAATATTGAATTTTTCGCAAACTTGCTTTAAACATACTTGAAATCGCTTTGAAAATAAGCGATAAAAGATAAAATAAACACTCAAGAGGTTTGACCAGCAAATTATTTATGGTCAAAAGATTGAATCAGAGAATTATCGGACGTAAACTACGCCGCAATCTGAAAATAACGCATTGGCGTTTTTAATAAAGGAAAGAAGAATGAGCGATATCCAAGAACGCGTAAAGAAAATTATCATCGAACAGCTAGGTGTTAAAGAAGAAGAAGTTAAAAACGAAGCTTCATTCGTTGATGACCTAGGTGCAGACTCTCTTGATACTGTTGAATTAGTAATGGCTCTTGAAGAAGAGTTCGACACTGAGATCCCAGATGAAGAAGCTGAAAAGATCACTACAGTACAATCTGCAATCGATTACGTTACAGCTCACGCTGAGTAATTAATCGCAAATTAAGGGCAGCATTCGCTGCCTTTAATCTTTATATCCAAACCACCTCAAAGTCCATGATTCAATTCCAAACCCTCACTCATAATCAGCAATTAAATTGTTATTGCTCAGCGTTGGTTATTGGTTTGAGACTCGCACTTTGAGGTAGCTTGGGTATGATCATCCCCAATACTAATAACATAACTAGCAACAGCGTTAGCGCTGAAATAAACTGAGCTAAGTTAATTGGTATAATAATAATTCCTTATTGGAGGCAAACCGTGGCTAAACGTCGTGTCGTCGTAACTGGCTTAGGAATGTTGACGCCGCTAGGCAATGATGTGCAATCAACCTGGCAAGGCTTATTAGATGCTAAAAGTGGTATTCAAAATATTACCCACTTTGATACATCAAAATTTGGTACTCACTTTGCTGGTTTAATCAATGATTTTGATGCATCGGCTTACATGTCACCAAAAGATGCTAAAAAAATGGATTTATTTATCCAGTATGGCATTGCAGCGGGTGTTCAAGCTTTTCAAGATTCTGGCCTCGAAGTTACTGAACAAAACGCAACCCGTATTGGTGTAGCGGTAGGTTCAGGCATTGGTGGCTTAACCCTAATAGAAGAAAACCACATTAAATTATTAAACAGCGGCCCACGTAAGTTATCGCCGTTTTATGTACCGTCTACCATTATTAATATGATCTCGGGTCACTTATCGATAATGCACGGCTTGCGTGGTCCTAATATTTCAATTGTAACCGCATGTACCACAGGCCTGCACAACATTGGCCATGCAGCACGTATGATTGCCTACGGCGATGCCGATGCAATGGTTGCCGGTGGCGCAGAAAAAGCGTGTACGCCAATTGGTATGGGTGGCTTTAATGCCGCGCGTGCGCTTTCAACGCGTAACGACGACCCACAAGCAGCGTCTCGTCCGTGGGATAAAGACCGTGATGGCTTTGTGCTTTCTGATGGCGCTGGTGTAGTAGTTGTTGAAGAATACGAACACGCTAAAGCTCGTGGTGCTAAAATTTATGCAGAACTTGTTGGCTTTGGCATGAGTGGCGATGCCTACCATATGACCTCGCCACCAGAAGACGGCGCAGGTGCAGCACTGGCTATGGAAAACGCATTAAACGATGCGCAAGTAAATGCAGAGCAAGTTGGCTACATTAACGCACACGGTACGTCTACTCACGCGGGTGACAAAGCCGAAACCTCAGCGGTTAAAACCATTTTTGGTGATTCAGCGAAAGATGTAATGGTAAGCTCATCTAAATCGATGATGGGTCATTTACTAGGTGCAGCGGGCTCTGTTGAGTCGATAGTGTCTATCTTATCGTTGACCGAGCAAAAAGTAACACCCACGATTAACCTAGACAACCCAGATGAAGGGTGTGATTTAGATTACGTACCGCACACAGCGCGAGACGCCAAACTTGATTACGCTTTATGTAACTCATTTGGTTTTGGTGGTACTAATGGCTCGTTACTGTTTAAAAAGGTATAATCTTTTTTAACAACGAACGACAATAAGAACCCAGTTGTTTAACTGGGTTTTTTTATGTGTAAAAAATATGCAAACAATAATAACAGCAAGTGAAACCAGTAGCGTAAGTACCCGCGATAGAGGCTTAAACTATGGCGATGGCTTTTTTACAACCGCAATTATTACTCATGGACAGGTTGAGCATTGGGCTTATCATAAAGCGCGTTTAATTGAATGTGCGCAGCGTTTAGGGTTTCCGGCGCTTGAGTTTAGCGCACTTGAGTCGCACATTATTCAGCAAATAGCATCACAGGTTCAAGCGGTTCTTAAAATAGTGGTAACACGTGGCGAGGGCGGGCGAGGCTATGCGCCACCAAGCGAATGTAATTTAAACATTATTGTGAGTGTTTTACCTTATCCAGCGCATTATCACAGCTTACACGAGACAGGAATTAGTTTAGCTATTAGCCCAATTAAACTGGCTTTACAACCGCACTTAGCAGGGCTTAAAACCTTAAATAGGCTTGAGCAAGTATTGATTAAAAATGCCCTACAAGCCGAGCAAAGTGATGATGCACTTGTACTTGACTACAACAGCAATGTAATTGAAACCTCAGCGGCTAATATTTTTGCAATAAAAAATAATAAAGTAATTAGCCCCAGGCTTGATGAGTGCGGCATTAAAGGTGTTTTTCTGCAATCTTTATGTGATAAATTAGCAATTGAATTTAAAACTATTAGCGTTGATGAGCTTACCCAAGCAGACGCGGTATTTGTATGTAATAGTTTAATGAAAATTGTGCCCGTAAAAAGTATAGGCGAGTACTGTTTTGATATTGCGCATAGTCAATCATTACTAAACGAGTTACTAGCCAAGGAGGCTTAGTGTTAAAAGTTATATTATCAGTATTACTACTGGCTTTTTTTAGCTCTGTGATTGGCTACCAGCAATTACAAGCAACCATTCAAACGCCACTAAAGGTAGCTACTAATACCCAATTTAAAGTTGAAAAAGGCACCGGTTTTAATAAGTTATGTCGCCAATGGCAACAGCAGCAGTGGCTAGAGGATTGCTGGCGGTTTCAAATATTAGCTAAACTCGACCCAACCTTGACTGACCTAAAAGCAGGTTTGTACGAGCTAAGCGCAGATAGCGTAATAAACAACATAAAAAAAATAAACCAAGGTGAGCAAATTAGTTTTAGCTTTACCATTATTGAAGGCCAAGCACTTAGAGATGTATTAAATACGGTAAAAATTGCTTCACATTTACAAAACGATTTAAAACTCGAGCAGCTTGGCGAGCAAATAATCGGCAAGCAAACTCACCTTGAAGGGTGGTTGTTTCCCGATACTTATCATTATCATAGTAACGACAATGCGAGTAGTTTATTAAAGCGTGCAGCGCAAAAAATGCAGCAAACATTGGCAGATGCATGGCAGCAACGGGCAAGTGATTTACCTTACGACACTGCCTATGAAGCCCTGATCATGGCTTCAATAATCGAAAAAGAAACCGCGCTTGCCAGTGAGCGCCCGTTAATTGCTTCAGCGTTTATTAATCGCTTAAATACCAATATGCGCTTACAAACCGATCCAACCGTAATATATGGCCTAGGCGAAGGTTTTGACGGTGATATTAAACGTAAAGACTTGAGAAATTACACACCGTATAATACTTATCGTATTAACGGATTACCGCCCACGCCCATTGCCATGCCATCCAAAGAAGCGATTTTAGCCGCAGTAAACCCGCCTAAAAGCGAGTATGTTTACTTTGTAGCAAAAGGCGATGGCAGCCATCAGTTTTCAACCACATTAAAGCAACATAATGCGGCGGTTAACCGGTATATTTTAAATAAAAAGAATTAGTGTTTATGAAACCAAAATTTATAGTTATAGAAGGCCTAGAAGGCGCAGGTAAATCAACCGCTATTGCCTTGTGCCAAGACTTTTTAAACCATCATCATATTGATTTTATTAATGTGCGTGAACCCGGTGGTACGCCATTGGCTGAATCCTTACGTACCTTAGTAAAAGCAGAGCATCAAGAAGAAATTGCCTTTGAAACTGAGCTACTTATTATGTACGCAGCTCGCTCACAGCTAATTCACAATGTGATCAACCCAGCACTTGAGCAAGGGCAATGGGTATTGGCTGATCGTCACGACTTATCGTCACAGGCGTATCAAGGCGGCGGGCGAGGAATTAGTGCAAACACGTTAGCGTCGTTATCTTCTATGGTGTTAAAAGGATTAAAACCCGATTTAACCATTTACCTTGATATTGACCCTGTTATTGGTCTTGAACGTGCAAAAGGGCGGGGTGAACTCGATAGAATTGAACAAGAAGCCATTGAGTTTTTTCAGCGCACCCGTATGCGTTACATTGAGCTTGCAAATGATGACGACAGCATAAAAACAGTCGATGCCAACCAAAGTATTGATAAAGTACATCGTGATATTACCAATGTACTGCGCACATTTTTTTCAGGGTTAAAATAATATGGCATTGCCATGGCTTAACGATGTAGAGCAACGCTTAGCACAAAGCTATAAAGCGCAGCGCTTTCATCACGCGCAGTTATTTTGCGGGCCTATTGGGGTAGGCAAGTTTGAGCTAAGCGATCAATTAGCTAACAGTTTGTTATGTCACAATACACAATCGCAGTTGAGTGCACCTAATAGCGTGTTAACGCCGTGTGGGCAGTGTAAAAGCTGCTCGTTAAATCTAGCTGGGACGCACCCAGATAAACGCGTTACCCAAGTAGAAGGGCAAAGCATAGGTGTAGACGACATACGCGGCATAAGCGATTTTATGCATCAGTCTGCTGCGCAAAATGGCAATAAAGTAGCGATTATTGAAAACTGCGAAAAAATGACCACGGCGGCAGCAAATGCATTATTAAAAACCTTAGAAGAGCCCAGTAACAGCCGGTTTTTAATTCTCACAACCAGCCAAGCGGCGCAATTACCAGCGACTATTTTAAGCCGCTGTGCTAAAACTGAGGTCAAAGTAACCAACAGCCAGCTAGCACAGCAGTGGCTAAGTTCTTTAGATGTACCTAACTACCCATGGTTATCATTGTTTTACAGTCAACCCCTGCAAGTAAAGCAGTGGCAACAGCAAAATCAGCTAGAAAGCATTGATACACTCTATAAATTTGCAACTGAGTTTAAACAAAGCCATAATTTCAATGCGTTAGTCGATATAATAAATAAACAGCCTGAGCTTGTTCGTATTTTTACCTTATTTTTAAGTGAGCAGCTAAAACAGCAGCTTTTAAACGGCATGAGTTTTGAAGCCTACCAAGTTGCACAGCAAGCCTTGAATGATTTTTTACAAAATAACATACAAATTCTTGGGCTAAACTTACCGCTTGCGGTATCACGACTAGCGTATACATTACGCAACCAATAAAAAGGATTAGATATGCAAGAGCTATTAGTTGATATAGATGACCTTGACGAACTATATCGCTGCTACATGCCTTTTTTAAAAAAAGGGGGGCTATTTGTACGCACCAATATGCGTTATGAGCCTGGGTATTCACTCGCTTTACGAGTAACCTTACCTGATGCCCTAGAAGACGATGTGGTCACCGGCAAAGTCACGTGGATCACTCCGCAAGGTGCACAAAGCTCAAACCCTCCGGGGATCGGCATTAGCTTTTTAGATGATAAAACAAACCTAAACGCGAAGATCGAAAAACTGCTGGGGACTATGTTAAACTCCGGCAATCCAACTTATACCATGTAGTAAAAACAGGCCTTATTTTGATTGTAGATTCTCATTGCCATTTAGACCGTCTTGATTTTGATAAACTCGATTTAAACCTAGACCAAGTACTTGATAACGCCCGTGCCAAAAAAGTAGAACACTTTTTATGTGTGAGCGTCACACTTGATCAGTTCCCTAACATGCTAGAGCAAATTAAGCATTACGACGACGTATCAGCGTCATGTGGTGTACATCCGCTTGATCAAAAAGATGCACTTAACAAACAGCAATTAATTGATTTAGCCTCGCACCACAAAGTAGTGGCCATTGGCGAAACCGGGCTTGACTACTATTACGCAAAAGACACTCACGCAGTGCAGCAAGCAAGCTTTGTTGGCCATATTGAAGTAGCCAACGAATTACAAAAGCCACTTATTATTCACACCCGCGACGCACGTGCCGACACCATTAATTTAATGCGTGAACACAAAGCAGAAAACTGCGGTGGGGTATTACATTGCTTTACCGAAGATTGGGATATGGCTAAAAAAGCCATTGATATGGGTTTTTATATTTCTATTTCAGGTATTGTAACCTTTAAAAATGCGGTAGAGCTTAAAGAAGTGGTAAAACAAATCCCACTTGATCGACTGCTTATTGAAACCGACTCGCCGTATTTAGCCCCAGTACCGTACCGTGGTAAAACTAATCAGCCAGCGTACGTGGAAGACGTTGCTTACTATATTAGTGAACTAAAAGGTATTAGCTTTAACGAGTTGGCAAAGGTCACCACCGATAATTTTTATTCTTTATTTAAATTAGCAGCTAAAGGCTAACCTCATGACGACTCTCTCGGTGCAACACCCGCTGTTACTTATGGGGCCTATGGTGCGCCGAGCAGAAAAAACCACAGTTTGTATTCAGTTTGCTACCTCAAAGCAGGTAAACGGCCGTATAGAGCTAATGGGCTACGAATGCTATAGCGAACAAAACAGCGTTAGACTGGGTGAACATTTATTTTTACAGTTTATAGTTATTAAACCCATAAACAGTCAGTTCCCGCGCGACATATTACTACAATATCAGTTATTTTTTGATGACAGCCCCGTTGATTTATCAGCGTTTAGTTTTAATGATGGCGCGTTACCTGCGTTTGTGATCCCCAAAAGACTGACGCAAATATTGCATGGCTCATGTCGCAATGCACATCATCCCGCAAAAGACAGCCTAGTTAGTTCAAGTCAGTGGCAAGCTACTCAACGCAGTAATAATCAGCAAGGTGCGCAGTTGCTATTACTCTCGGGCGATCAGGTATATGCTGACGATGTAGCAGGGCCTATGTTATTAGCTATCCATCAACTCATTAAGCAATTAGGCATTTACAAAGAGCAACCGCTTGCGCTGGATTTACCCGAGGATATTAACCAACAGCTTTATGGCCGCCATCATTTACTACCCACAACCTCATGGAAAAAGCGCTCTAAATTAGGCATAGGTTATTGGTTAAAAAAAGACGAGCCGCATTTTTCTAGCGTAAAAGCGTATAACCACCTTATTCATTTTGAAGAATTTGTGGCACTGTATTTACTTAATTTTAGTAGTGCCGCGTGGCAGTATGTTGACTTATCAAAGCTAAATTACTCAGGCGGTAACGAAAAAAGCCAAGCATTGTTTAGCACAGAAAAAGCCACACTCATTGATTACGCTAAAGGCTTAGCTGAGGTAGAGCGATTATGTGCCAATGTGTCTACTTTAATGATGTTTGACGATCACGATGTCACTGATGATTGGAACCTCACCGCCGGGTGGGAGCAAGCGATAAACCAAAACCCCAGTAGCAAGCGTATTGTAAATAATGGCTTAGCAAGCTATTGGCTGTTTCAGGGAATGGGGAACGACGCGCTACAAAAAACCGGTGCGCTACTTACTCCATTTACAACAAGTCTAGCTGGGGATACGCAATGGCAATTCAAAGCATTTGATAAATATCTAAACGATTTTAACCATTGGCATTATGAGCTAACAACTATTCCTAAAGTGGTGGTGCTTGATACCCGAACACACCGCTGGCGTAACGAGCAGAACTTTAATGAACCCTCAGGCTTGTTAGATTGGGAACGCCTCACAGAGCTTGAAGAAAGCCTACTCAGCCATGACCAGGTCATTATTGTATCGCCCGCACCGGTGTTTGGGGTTAAATCGATAGAGGCAATTCAAGCGGTGTTTAACATGTGTGGGCAACCACTTATGGTTGATGTAGAAAACTGGATGGCGCACGAAGGTTCAGCTAAAAAATTGCTCGACACATTTAGACGTACCGACACCCCAAATGAAACGCTGATTTTATCAGGCGACGTGCATTATTCGTTTTGTTTTTCAGTGCAAAAGCGTTTTGGCGATCACCCCAACAGAATTTGGCAGCTCACAGCCAGTGGCATTAAAAACGAGTTCCCGCGTAAGCTAATAAATGTGCTTGATAAGCTCGACTCCATTTTATATGGCCCTAAAAGTCCGCTTAACTTTTTTACCAAACGCTGGCACATGGAAGTCGACAAACACCAAACTAAAGGCAAAGGGCAAAAGTACCTAGTAAGTGATTCGGCTATTAGTTTGGTCACTCTCAAAGGCGGTAATTTAGACCGTTACCAGCTCATACACGGCGACGGCCACACCACCGAATTTGATTTAGAAGAGCAGTAAATTTGAACAGGCGATAGGTTTTAGGTGCTAGGTATCAGTTTGATATTATTGCTGATTTGTAGCAGCGACTTCATGTCGCGGCATTTTTTAATGTCGTGAGCGACGGGCGAAGAGCTTCGAGTTGCGGGCTCAATATCCAAAACGCAGCGTCTCTTAACCCTCTGTGGTAAAAAAATCACTAAAATATTTTTTGAACAAAGAGAAGGGAATGAGAAACAAATGAGAGGGTCAAGCCGGTTCTAGGTTGATATTATTGCCGACTTGTAGCAGCGACTTCATGTCGCGTCATTTTTAATGTCGTTAGCGGCGGGCGACGAGCTTCGAGCTAAATATCTAAAAGGCCACTGCATCAATCAACTTAT
>NZ_PNCV01000061.1:0-27463 GCF_005886925.1 Pseudoalteromonas sp. S3260 | reverse complement strand
CCGCAAAGGTCAACAGACCCTGAAATACGTATCTAAGAACGCGGTAAATGATTGTTTATCAGCTTGTTCAATTGCCTTTTGGGCTTGGTACGACTCTGCAGCTTGTTGCTCTAGCCACGATTTTGAAAATTCAGTATAACTTGCTGTTTCATGGCTTTGTTTGTACTTCTGAGCAAGTGACAGTGCAAAGTGGCCATTATCTAACCCTGATGCTTTTAACTGCTCAACATAACGACCAGAATACGTTAATGCCGGATCATGAATCCAAGTCGCCATGCGCTTAATGGTGTTTGAGTAGTAGTCAACATCGTAAGCAATATCCATCCACTGAGCAACATCACTCAACTGACTAAATATTTCATCACCCCAAGATTCTAGGCTGCGCTGCTCATTATTAAAATTAAGCATCAAGCCTTGTTCTCTACCTTGGTTAACCACCGTATCAAGATTTTCAGTGCTACGAGTTTGCTCTTGCCAATCCATAGGCGCTGAATCTTTTAATAAACAATAAGTTAAAAACACATCTAAAAAGTGTATTTGCTCTAAGTCAATGCCAACTTCACTAAACGGGTTAACATCCAATGCACGAATTTCAATATATTCTATACCCGCTCTTAGCAATGCATCGGTGGGCGTTTCACCATTTTTTGCATTACGTTTAGGACGAATTGGCGAGTAAAACTCGTTCTCTATTTGCAAAATGTTTTTATTTAATTGCTTTGGCGTAGCACTGGTGTAATCGTCAATACTGCCGTAAATATCTGAAGGTGTATTTATGGCTTTTTTAAGTCCTGCAACATATTCATCTAATGAGTTATACATTACCCGTAACGACGATTGTGCGCTATTGGTATAGCCTAAGTTGCCTAAACGCAATGCGGTACCCACTTCCAAATATAAAGTGCCTTTACCGAGTTTTTTAAACGGTAAGTCGCTTTTACGCCCTTGTAAAAAAGAGCTACATAATGCCGGTGATGCGCCAAACATGTAGCTAATTAACCACAGTTCGCGTTTAAAGTTACGAATTAACGCCAAATAACTATCCGATATAAAATCTTCAAGTTTCGCATTACTTTGCTTTAATGAGTGCAGTGACTGCCATAGCGTTTGTGGAAAAGAAATATTGAAATGCACGCCTGCAATCGCTTGCATCATACTGCCGTAACGATTCTTCAAGCCTTCGCGATATAGGGTTTTCATTTTACCGACATTAGAGTCGCCAAATTGTGCCAATACAATATCGTCTTGATGATTTATAAAGCACGGCATACTAATTGGCCACAACAATTCATCGCCCATATGTTCTAGGGTGAACTTTTGTAAATCTTTTAGCTGCTGTAAGGTTTGCGTTGATGACTCGCTAACCGGTGTAATGAACTCAAGTAAAGACTCAGAAAAATCAGTGGTAATATGCCCATTGGTGAGCGCACAGCCCACACCTTGAGGATGAGCCTGTTTTGAAATGGAACCATCGTGATTAATTCTTAATGATTCTCTCTCAATACCGCGCATAATGCCTTTAATAGCCTGTTGATTATCTGCATTAGATAGCGCGTTGAGCGTGTTCTTTAAATTATAAGTTGTCAAAAAAAGTTTCCTCGAGCCAAGTGGCTTAATCATGAGGTTATGGGGTCTTTTTACCTTTACTCAAGATTAAACAATGAAAAAACTATATGAATTTATTAGATATAGTTTTTGCTGGATTTTAAACACGCTTTGTTTCACGCTAGAAAAGACAATCTTGCCATTGCCACCACGAATATACAATTTCTTTTACATATTATTTGCCATACCCCCCCGCTGACAACATGGCGTTTTAAAACACTTTGATAAGATAGAGTTAAACCCTAAAAATTTGTCATAACTGAAAAATTCAATTAAGCTTAAAGATCATATAAATATCAAAAAAAATGTCTTATTCCTGCTATTTTACACATATCACTAACGTACATTAGTTTTAGTAATTACAATAGCCGCCATAATAAAGAATGATAAAGAGTCACTATGCGTCGTAATCAAAGCTTAATAGATGAAGAAGTTAACTTCGAAGAACACCAAGAGTTGGTTTCAACCACTGACTTACGCGGTGTTATTACTTATGCCAATCATGAGTTTTGTAGTATCGCAGGCTACGAGATGGATGAACTGATAAATAAAAATCACAATATCGTTCGCCACCCTGATATGCCAAAAGCTGCATTTAAAGAAATGTGGGACACTTTAAAACAAGGCCATTCGTGGCGTGGCGCGGTAAAAAACTTATGTAAGGACGGCCGCTATTATTGGGTTGATGCATTTGTAACGCCTATTTTTGAGCATGGCCAACTTATTGGTTATCAGTCTGTACGAATAAAATTAGAGCAACGCGCAAAACGCAGAGCGCAAAAGCTCTATGCCAAAATTAACGCTAATAAATCATTATTCAGCTTGCGCGAACGCACATCATTAAGACAAGGTTTGAGCATTGCGGGTATTTTAATTTGGTTAGCCAGTGTCGCAATGTGGGGCTCTCTTTCGCTTGCCGCGATTAACTTATTAGTATGTATTGCTATTTTAGTTTTAAATTATGATGAGCTGGTAATCACACCTGCAACCCTCAAACAACAAAAAAGCCAAGCAGACTCTGTATCTCGTTATGTGTTTAGTGGCTCGCACCCACATAGCATTAGTGAGTATAGAGAGCAGATGCTCAGTGCTAAATTAAGAACGGTACTAGGGCGGGTAAAAGATTCAACCTTGAGTTTTAATTCGATTGCCCAAGGGTTAGATCAGCAATCGACGTTGACCGAGCAAGGTATTTCTTCTCAAGGCACTCAGCTAGAACAAATTGCTTCAGCCATGTCACAAATGAGTACCACGATTGGTGAAATCTCTACCAATACCAATAACACGGCTGATAAAGTGGGCATTACTTATCAAAGCTGCTCTGATATCAAGAATCATATTGCAGATAACAGTAAAATGGTGTCTGACTTAGCTGTACAAGTTGAGCAAGCGGCCGCCACAGCAACGGGGCTTGCCTCTGAAGCGGATAAAATTGGCCAAGTCATGAGTGAAATAGAAGGGATTGCTGAACAAACTAACTTATTGGCACTCAATGCGGCTATTGAAGCGGCACGCGCCGGTGAGCATGGGCGTGGTTTTGCCGTTGTTGCCGATGAGGTAAGAGCGCTGTCGTCACGAACTCAAAACGCCACAGCACAAATTCATAGCTCAATTAAAGAAATTCAAGATACCTTGTTTAGCTGGTCTAAAATCATGCAGAGCACAAAACAACAAGCCGATGACTGTGTTAATACAACAGGACAAACACAACAAGAGCTTGATAGTATTTTTATTCAAATTAGTGAAATTTCACAGCTCGCCACGGATATTTCAGCCGCAGCAGAACAGCAGCAGGTTGTAAGTAAAGACATTGGTAGTAATGTTGAAAAGATTAAAGGCTTGGGGGATGACAATTTACAATTGAGTTTTAGCGTAGCACGCGGTGCGGCTGAACTAGTTGAAGGCTCAAGAAAAGTGAATGACTTATTACTGACTTTTAAAGTTTAACAAACGCCCTAAAATAAAAACAAAAAAGCCGCTGTAAACAGCGGCTTTTTGCTGTGCTCAAATTATCGACTCGTAAACACTAAGCCGTCTTCGTTAGCATCAATGACAATGATACAACCTGGTTGAAAGTCATTATTAAGCAGTTTTTGTGCTAATGGATTTTCAATGGTTTGCTGTATTGCCCGTTTAAGCGGACGAGCGCCATAGACAGGATCAAAGCCACTGGCAGCAATTCGCTCAAGAGCAGCATCTGTCAACTCAAGTAAATACCCCATCTCTGTCAATCGTTGACGTAATTTACTTAACTGAATATCTGCAATTTCTTTAATATGACTATGTGAAAGTGAGTGAAATACCACAGTTTCATCAATTCGGTTAATAAACTCGGGTCTAAATTCATTCTGTAAAACGCCCATGACTTTTACTTTAAGCTCATCATAGTCATTACTTCCCGCTTGCTCTTGAATGATATCTGAGCCCAAGTTGGAGGTCATAATGATAACCGTATTTTTAAAATCAACCGTACGCCCTTGGCCATCCGTTAAACGCCCGTCATCAAGGACTTGTAATAAAATATTAAACACATCTGGATGCGCTTTTTCTATTTCATCAAGCAAAATAACCGAATAAGGTTTACGACGAACAGCTTCGGTTAAATAACCACCTTCTTCGTAACCTACGTACCCTGGAGGCGCACCGACTAAACGTGCGACTGAGTGTTTTTCCATAAACTCAGACATATCTATACGCACCATGGCACTTTCGGTATCAAACATATAGCCTGCTAGTGCCTTGGTAAGTTCTGTTTTACCAACCCCTGTAGGCCCTAAAAATAAGAACGAGCCAATTGGACGATTGGGATCAGCAAGCCCTGCACGCGAACGACGAATGGCATTAGCCACCGCAACGACGGCCTCATCTTGACCAATGACTTTGTTATGTAACTGCTCTTCCATTTGTAATAGTTTTTCACGTTCACCTTGGAGCATACGCGCCACTGGGATCCCGGTCCAACGTGATAAAATTTCTGCAATTTCATCTTCGCCCACCTGATTTTTAAGCAAGCTCATTTCTTGCATTTCTGCTTGTGATGCTAAATCGAGTTTGCGCTCAAGCTCAGGTATACGTCCATATTGCAGTTCAGACATACGCTGCAAGTCACTTGCTCTGCGAGCCACTTCTAAATCAAGTCGTGCCTGCTCTAGCTCAGCTTTAATAACCTGCGTGCCTTGTAAAGACGCTTTTTCTGCATTCCATACTTCATCTAGTTCACGGTATTGCCCTTCAAGCTCAGTGATCAGCTCGACCATTTCTGTACGGCGCTTTTGACTTGCTTCATCTTTCTCTTTGGCCAATGCGTTATCTTCAATTTTTAATTGGATAATGCGACGCTCTAATTTATCTAAAGCTTCTGGCTTTGAATCAATTTGCAAGCGAATAGAAGAGCCCGCTTCGTCAATTAAATCGATTGCTTTATCGGGTAATTGGCGATCACTAATATAACGATGCGATAACTGCGCTGCGGCAACGATTGCGGGGTCGGTGATCTCCACTGAATGGTGTAATTCATAACGCTCTTTCAAGCCACGCAGAATAGCAATGGTGTCTTCTACTGAAGGCTCTTCTATTAATACCTTTTGGAAACGGCGCTCAAGCGCAGCATCTTTTTCAATGTATTTACGGTATTCATCTAAAGTGGTTGCGCCTACGCAATGGAGTTCACCGCGTGCTAAGGCAGGTTTTAACATGTTACCCGCATCCATAGCGCCATCACTTTTACCAGCACCAACAATGGTATGAATTTCATCAATAAATAAAATAACTTGGCCTTCTTCTTTAGCCAACTCATTAAGTACTGATTTTAAACGCTCTTCAAATTCACCTCGGTATTTTGCACCAGCAACTAATGCGCCTAAATCAAGTGATAATACGCGCTTGTTTTTTAAGCCCTCAGGCACTTCACCATTAATAATACGCTGTGCAAGCCCTTCAGCTATGGCTGTTTTACCCACCCCTGGCTCACCAATTAACACAGGGTTATTTTTGGTACGGCGTTGTAATACTTGAATAGTGCGGCGAATTTCATCATCACGACCGATTACAGGGTCAAGCTTACCTTGCTCTGCACGCTCAGTTAAATCGATGGTGTACTTTTCAAGTGCTTGACGTGTTTCTTCCGCATTAGGATCGTCAACTTTTTGGCCACCACGAATCGCTTCAATTGCCGTTTCAACCTTACTCGCCGTAATGTTAAGTGCTTTAAAAACACTGCCAAGCGGGCCTTTATCTTCACACGCAACTAATACAAACAACTCACTTGAAATGTATTTATCTTTACGTTTTTGGGCGTATTTATCACATAGGTTTATCAGTGAAACCATGTTATTTGACAACTGTACATCGCCACCAACGCCTTCCACTTTAAATAACTTTTCTATCTCTTGTGATAATTTAGTGTTGAGTTCATCAACGCTGATGCTCATTTGTGCAAATAGTGCACGCACACTTGAGCCACTTTGTTTTAACAAAGCGTACATTAGATGCACAGGTTCAATAAATTGATGATCGCGACCTAGTGCTAATGATTGCGCATCTGAAAGCGCAGACTGAAATTTACTTGTAAATCTATCTAAACGCATGGGGGTTTACCTATAAAAAAACGAATTACTTAATAGATGGGTATGTTAGCGGGTTTGTTCAAGGTATTGTGGGAAAAATAATCACCTAATGATTATTTACTTGCGCCAGATCAAACTTGCCATACGACCGGTTTGGCCATCGCGCCGATAAGAAAAAAACAAGTTAGCTTGAGAAACAGTGCAATGCTCACCCCCGCTAATGTTTATAACGCCCTGTTGATTAAGTAAAATAGTTGCTATTAGATAGATATCAGCTAAATACTTTTCATTATTTTGAGCTTTGAACGCGCTGTGCATTAGAGGGTTATTTGCTGTAAATAACTCGACTACCTCTTGGCCTACTTGAAATTGATTAGCCCCTATTGCAGGACCTAACCAAGCATGTATATTCGACGGGGCGTTTTTAAAACATGCCAGCGTATTGTTGATCACCCCTTGCTCTAACCCTCGCCAACCAGCATGAATTGCGGCCACTTCTTGCCCGTCACTCGATGAGAGTAAAATAGGTAAACAATCAGCGGTCATTATGGCTAAAGGTTGATTGCGTAATTGCGTGTATAGCGCATCGGCTGTGAGTGTTTGGTTGGGGTCAAATCGCTCATCCACTGTAATTACATCAGCGCTATGAACCTGATTTAACCAAATTGCCGGTTTAGGCAAATGAGCATTTACACGTGCTCTGTTATTTAATACATCTTGGCTGTTATCACCTACATGCAATCCTAAATTCAAGCTATCAAATGGAGGCTTTGATACGCCTCCATCCCGTGTAGTACTCAATGTGCCTACACCCTGAATAGATTGCCATGTAGCTGATAAGCCAAACATTGTTAACTCGCTATATCAGGGTTTGCTTTTGTGTCTTCACGCAGTGCTTGAGTCATTTGGACCATATCATCAGGGATAGGCGCTTGCCAAGTCATCATTTCACCGGTGATTGGATGCGCAATACTTAATTTTACGGCGTGAAGCGCTTGGCGCTTAAAGCTACGCAGTAACTCAAATAACTCAGGCGTTGCCCCTTTTGGTGGACGAGGACGACCGCCATAAGATTGATCGCCAATTAATGGGTGGTTTAAGTACGCCATATGCACACGAATTTGGTGTGTACGCCCAGTTTCAAGACGTAAACGCAAACGTGTATGGGCACGGAATTTTTCGGCAACACGGTAATGCGTAATAGCTGGTTTACCCATTTCATGTACTGCCATATGCGTACGCTGTGTAGCATGACGACCAATTGGTTTTTCAACCATACCACCGGCTGTCATAGTGCCATTACATAACGCTTCATATTCACGTGTGAAGTTTTCGCGCTTTTGCAGTGCTTTAACTAAATGTGTTTGTGCCTGAATCGTTTTAGCGACAACCATTAAACCTGTTGTGTCTTTGTCTAAACGATGCACAATACCCGCTCGTGGCACGTTAATAATTTCTGGATAGTAGTGTAATAAAGCATTTAACACCGTACCATCAGGGTTACCTGCGCCAGGATGAACCACTAATCCCATCGGTTTGTTGATCACTAAAATATCATCGTCTTCATAAACGATGTTTAATTTGATATCTTGTGCTTCGTATTCACGAGGTGCTTCTATTGTTGTTTCAACAGCTACAACTTCACCACCGAGTAGTTTTTCACGCGGGGTGTTGAAAATTTCGCCATCAACGGTGATTTTATCATCTAAAATCCACGTTTTTATCCGTGATCGTGAATAATCAGGGAACAATTGCGCTAATACTTGGTCTAGACGTTTACCACCTAAGTCTGTTGGGACCTCGGCTTGGAGAGATATTTGCTCTGACATTAGTAACTTTACCCAATTTACCAGTGCAAGCTGTGCTTGACTGGGTTAGAATCGCTTTTAATAAAAGCATAACATAATACGCATAGTTTACTCGGTTTTACCCACTTGGCCTAGCCGAAGACATCGAAGGTAACAAATAAAATGATAAATAAAATAGGGAAACGTGCATTCGCCATTGTTTTTTCAGTTTCAGTGCTTAGTTTAGGGGCCTGCTCGTCTGCACCTGACCAAGAAGATATTCAACGCGTACCCAACAGATCGGCACAAGCATTATACGAAGATGCAAAACAAACGCTTGATTCTGGTTTATACGCTCGTGCAATTGAATTATTAACGGCAATTGACTCTCGCTATCCGTTTGGTCCGTTTTCAAAACAAGTCCAAATGGATTTAGTGTATGCACATTACCAATCAGGTAATACAGAGCAAGCGCTTGCTACAATCGACCGTTTTATTCGCTTAAACCCAAACCACAAAGATTTAGATTACATGTACTACATGCGTGGCTTGGTTAATATTAAGGCGGATAAAAATGCTTTCCAAGAATACTTTGGCGTAGACAGAGCCGACAGAGATGCTAAACGCACCCGTGTTGCTTATACCGACTTATCAACTTTAGTTAAACGTTTTCCAGATAGTGATTATGCGCCAGAAGCAAAACGTCGTTTAGTTTGGTTATTAAACCGCATGGCACGTTATGAGCTAAAAGTGGCAACTTACTATTACGAACGTGAAGCCTATTTAGCAGCCGCAAATCGCGGTAAATATGTGGTAGAGCACTACTCACAAAGTAGCTATCTTGATGCGGCACTCGCCATGATGGAAAAAAGTTACGAGAAGCTTGGCTTGACTGAACTAAGTCAGCATGCAGAGCAAACGCGTAAATTTAATAGCAGAAATAAATAACACGAAAAAGGCGCTAGTTATAAAATTAGCGCCTTTTTTACGAGGTTTACTCGACTATATAGCCTCTTCATCCTCTTCTGCAGTACGAATTCGAACCACACGTTCTACGTCAGTGACAAATATTTTACCATCACCAATTTTGCCAGTTTGTGCTGTTTTAACAATAACATCAATAGCACGTTCTACGTCTTCATCACCGAGCACAATATCTAGTTTTACTTTAGGTAAAAAGTCAACCATGTACTCAGCACCACGGTATAGCTCTGTGTGGCCTTTTTGACGCCCAAACCCTTTTACTTCACTTACTGTCATACCCGTAATGCCTACATCAGATAATGCTTCACGCACATCATCGAGCTTAAACGGTTTAATGATTGCTTCTATTTTTTTCATAGTAATTACTTTTGAAAGCTTCAGTTGCCTCGATTTTAGACAATCATGAGGTTCATAGCAAACAAAGAGATTGAATAGCACCGGTGAAAAATAATCATGGTATGATTATTTTAATAAAAATAACTATACTAAAACATCACCGAGTTAATGAGATTTATATGAAAACTAAGCACCGTGGATTTACCTTATTAGAGTTAATGGTCACCGTGGCCATTGTTGGCATTATAGCCACTATTGCGTTGTGGAACAGTAGCGATATGCTGGAAGAAAACCGAGGTGAAAATTTTTTATTAGAACTTAAACGTAATATTAGTTTTGCACGTTCACAAGCGGCTAGTACCGATGAGATAGTTATTATTTGTCCAGTACCTTATGCTGATGTGAAAAGTTCAGCTGACAATTTTAAGTGCACCACTGAGTGGGCTAGCGATAATGTTGTCGTCACCTTTGTCGATGGTAATAATAATGGGCAATATGACAGTGGTGATAGTTTAATAAGAGTCATGGAAAAAACCAACCCCAACGACAAAGTGACATTTTCTGGGAGTAGCCAAATCCGCTTTAATACCAGTGGCCGCATTACTACTGCGCCAGGTAACTTTGTTTTTTCACCTAATGGTAATCAAGATAATAGCAAGGCACTCACACTTTCCCAATCAGGCACCGCTTTTTATTTAGGTAATAATAAATAGGGTGATTATAAATTGAACAATACTTGCCATAATTTAAGTTTTTACTAAACTTGTAAGAAGCATGTTTAGATTGAGGCTTCAGGGATGAAGTTACCTTTATACTTTTCTACCCACCATGGTACAACATTATTAGAGCTGCTAGTTAGCCTCGCGATTGTTGCCATTGTAGGTCAAATATCCTTGTCTTATTTACCCAACTTTTTAGCGCTCAACCGCGTGAGCAATCAAGTTAGCTTATTACATAAAAATATCAATTATGCTCGTCTATACGCTATAGAAAAAAACAGCTACGTTACTTTGTGCGCATTAAAAAGTAATAAATGTACATTAGACGACTGGCATAACCAGCTCGCTATATTTGTTGATAATGACAAGTCAACGTCGCTTGGCGATGACGAGCAGCTGATCAGTACATTTGAGCACACAAATGAAGCCGATACGTTAACATACCCACGAGATGCCATTACATTTAGGCCAGATGGTACACTAAATGGCTTTCAAAACGGTACTTTTATCTATTGCCCAAATAACGAAAAAGCAAGCCTTGAGGGGCTTGCTCTGTCAATAAGTCAAACTGGGCGAATACGAATAAAATCTACCAACAAATGCCAAAAATAACTAATGTTATCTACCCCAGCAATAGTTGATGTCGGTATCGCCTTTACTACCCGTTGCTCCTTTTAAGCCAACGTCATTAATAGTTAATGACGTGCAGTCAGCATCCCCTTTCACAGCACCAGCAATGGGTTTCGCAGTGATTGTAAATTCATTGCTATTAACCACGTTAATTGTTAGCTCAAAATGACCGTTTTCAGTTTTACTTTGAATACCTAAGTCGCTAAACGAAGTTGAATATGCTCGGTTATCCACAAAGTATTGCTCTTGCTTGTTTGCGGCATCTAAAAGCGCAGAAGCGGCTTCTGCGCGTGATGCCCTTTTTATATATTCACTGTAATTAGGCACTGCAATAGCGGCTAAAATACCCACAATTGCCACGGCTATCATCAGCTCAATTAAAGTAAACCCAGTGTGCTTGGCAACCATTTAATGACTCCTAATTATTCACTTCATCGTTTTCTTCACGTTTGTAAATATACATTTGCTGGGTTTTAAAGCCAAACCCAATAGGCTGAGTATCGTTAACTAGCTGAATTTTACCATCTACTATTTTTAAATTAGGCCCAATAATTTCGATTGGTCTAAGCGGATTCTCTGCATTTTTGCCTTTTATGCCTGGGCCAATTAAATAAAATTGGCTTTGTACGTCAACCGTTGTGTCATCGTCGCATTTACCGTCTGAATTACCGTCAACACAGGAGGCACCAAAATAAAGTTGCGGCGTATCAGGGACTTCATAACTGGTGGCAAATTTTAACTCATCATATACTTTAGTGCCGTAATGCAAATGAAATGCATATAAAGAGCCACCGCCACCGGTTAACGAACATTGGTTTAGTCCAGTATCCGATGCAGGACTAAATGAAGTAAAATACGCAACGCCTCCTACCACGGTTGCCGCAGCAAGCGATTTTTCGCCGGGCGATAACGTATAATGCCAGCCTTTAAATGTATTTGTCAGTTCAACTTCTAGATTTATAAACTCACTAACATTACTTAATGCATTACCAAACTTATCTTCATTCATCGACATTAAATCTGTAAATAAAATAGTTTCAGGAGCGTTACTTTTAAATGATTTTGTGAGCGTATTTTCATCTCTTATCATAAAAAGCTCATCGGCTGTGGTTGAGTTTATAGGGTTAGTGCGATTACCACTGCCAATAACGATGGCGTCGTAAGGAGTTTCAACACGTGAAGTAACACCCTCTTTTTGAGTCACTTTACTAAATATAGTTCGCGCTATGGCTGGTTTATAAAAAAAGCGCCTGTCTTTACCATCAGCAAGCGATGCAAGTTTAAAGTGACTAAATTCATTTGTTTGACTACTTGGCATATCAACACGCCAAATGTCGCCACCAGTATCTGCTGCGTAAATTCTATCAATATAGCCATCGTAATTAGAGTCAAGTAATGTAACGTCTGCGGCAATACTGTGTTTACCAGTAAAGCTATTGTTACTGCGTAATGACCAAAGCTTTTTACCGGTTTTAGCATCAACAATAAACACATCTCGACCCATTGAGTCTGCATCGCGTTTATTCCCTTTGTCTTTATCTTTAATGGTGTCGTAGCCTCCACCAAAAATCAAAACGGGCTTATCACCAAAGGCTTTTATAAACGCAACTTGTGGTTTCGACCAAGACTGACCAAGCTCTTCAAAACCTGAATCTACCCCGCCTTTAATACTCCACATTAAAGAAGGTGAGTCAGGCTTAGTAATATCTAACCCATAATAATTTCTACCGCCACGTCGCATGCCTGCAAACGCCCATACAGTATCACCTTGACCAGCATTAACAATGCCATCATTAATACCATCTTCATCTAAACTTTCATTTTTAGAGTACACGCTAATAGGGCCATCCATGCCATATTTTTTTCCGGCCTCCTTGGCTCTAAGCGGCTTAATAATATTAAATAACGCTGAAGGTATGAATGCCCAGCTTTCAGTTACTTCATTCTTACTATCATCATCTTTAAACATGTGTAAAAAGCCTGCGTTTGTACCGACAAGTATACGAACATCATTATTGCCATAATCAATCGCCACAGGTTTTGAATGTAAAGGGTCGCCAAAAATATCAGCTCGCTGGGTGCTTGTACTATTCTCATTATCAACATCAACACCACGTGCCCAGTTTATTGTTGAATCAAAAACGCTTTCAGAAACATTAAAAACACCAGCAGCTTTTTCTTTGTCACCATAAACTTTCACAAGGTTAGATATATTAAATACCCCAATATCTGAAATTAATTTACGCTTACCCGGATCTAAACTTGTCAGCATCGCATTTACTCCACCGCTTTCAACGGAGTTGCCGTCAGCTAAATTGCCCTTCGTCCAAAATGTTTTAGCATCTTTTTTAATTAATCCGTCACTATTTAATGCAAGCGTTGATGTTGAATCTATAAGTTTATTTCCCATCACTTTTATTTTTTTTAAATTACCGCGCCACCGAGTGCCCACTTCAGGATAAAACATGGCGAGATAGACCGCATCCTTACTACGGGTCTGATCGACATTGTTACTTGCAAAAGAAGGCGATGTAAAAGTGCTGTTTTCTTCTCGTATTAAGGTAATGGTATTTTTAAGTGCGGAGGTAAGAGTAGCGGCTGTATCTGCTTCAAAATAATCGCCACCGCCAACTTTAGCTGCCTCCTCCAATAGTTCAAGTGCATCTTCATCCATCCCTCCACCAAAGCCAATAGTAAATAACCTGGCAGTATCAATAGTTTCAGTAGTTTGAGGATATAAATCAACATCAGTATTATCGTTGCCATGTAAAATTTTGGCTAGCGCTACTAAATAACTACTATAACTCCCAAAAGATCCCGTATTACTTTTAAAAACGTTATTATAAGTACTCTTTATACTATTATCTGCTTCATCATCATTCTGAGGTTCGCCGTCGGTCATTAAAATAATATTGATGGAGTTATCACAGCGCAGCGAATTTTCGTTGTTTTTTCTAAAAGGCGACTCATACTTTTGGCTATTTTCTGCACTTGTGTCTCTATCATCAACATTTTTTGCAAACTTAAGGTTTTGCCCTGAAATGTATAAATACGCTTCCCATAATGTTTCTGTTAAGGGCGTTGAGCCATAAGCAGGTAATTCATTAATTCTATCAACCAACGTATCTTCGTCTGTGCCAACTCTAGCAAGCACATAACCACCACCAGGTTCGTTACCTGCGTTATAATTAAAACGCATTAAACCAAAGTCAATATCATTATTGTCCTTTATTAAACCTTTTACAGCTCTTTTTGCAACCTCAAGCCTTGTTCCACTTTCAACTTCATCAACACAACTTGGTTGATAGTTTCTGTTACCAATATTTATATAACATTGTTCATTATATTCGTTGTAGCTATCTTTACTTTCATAACAGCTTGGTAGTTGTTCATAATAAGGAGGAAACCAAAGAAACCCCCTCCTTTTTATAAAACAACGCTCGCTTGTGCCTGCTGATGTAACTTCCTCATCCATACTTCCTGACGTATCAAAAATAAACAATACCCGAGGTTTTTCATCTACATTGACATCTTTATTTACATACAGCTCTATGTCTTCAGCTTTGCTCGGCGCTGTAAAAAAAAGGCACATAAAATAAGTAAATATAATACTTGCTGCTAGTTTCATGTTAAATCCCCTTACCTTTATCGGCCATTTCTTGCGCTATACCCGTTACAACTGTTAGCTGGTGCTTGCTCTTAGAGCCATATTCAATAGTAGTGGTGACTTCCATCATGTTGCAAACGACCCCCTCTGTAGGGTTGTATCTACGCGGGCAGTTAAGCTCCATTACTCCCTTATTTAAATTGGTCATGGCACTTTGCATACCATCATGAGTAGCTATCGTTTTCCATTGCTCAGGGATCTCGTTCTTAGTTAAGAAAAACTGGCTAGCGCCGCCTTTATTAGCCTCTTGTGCTATCACTCGTTGAACCTCGCCGACTAGCATGTTTTCTGCCACTTCCCGCTCTTGTGCTGCATTGGTAATTTTAATGTCGATGGTACTGCTACTCATTAATGTAACGGCAATACCGGTTACTGCTATTACCATAATTAGAGCAGTAATAAGCACTACTCCCTTTTGCTTATGCTGTGTAGGTGTGTGTGTTACATACGCCATAAATTTGCCCCTACATTATTTAAACGAATAGTGGTAGTAAATACAGTACGCCTATAGTTATCAGTAACTTCAAGCTTACGCGCGTTTTCATCTTCACCGAGTGTATATATTTGCTTTTTGCTATTTATGCTTGGATCGGGTTGCAATGTTCTTACTAATAAAAATAGCTGCACGGTTAAAATACCTTGTTGATTGCCCCACTCAGCTGCAGTCATTTTGTTTATGCTGCGATACGAATCGACCTTGCCATTACCATTAGTATCGAGACCAAAAATAAAACGCATATTTTCAACCCCTTCCATGATTGTTTCGGTGGTCATACCGTTGCCAGTTAGGCGTTTTCGCATCAATGCGGGCACTGTTAGTTTTTTATTATTTACGGTATAAGTTTGTTCGCTAATATAATAAACATGGTGGCTGTAAGGCCACACAGTGGCATTGACATTAAGTGTGTTGGCATCAACCTGATCTTTGACAAAACGAGCAAGTTCTTGTTCGGCCACAAAATAATAATCATTATTAGCTGTTTCGTTAACCGCGTTAGTTACATCTAATTGGTGCCCTTGCACAAACTTAATTTGTAAAATATCAGTGCCCGATACAGGGTTATTAACACAATTAAGTTCACTTGGACTTGCCGCTGTTTTTGCATAAAGGGTTTTAAAGTTACTACTGCTGGTTAAATCAGGAAAACTGCCATTGTTGAGACCTTCAAAGCAATCACCTGTTGGACTTGCTAATGATGAGGTGTTTATTGCAGTAAATGAATTGCCATAAAATGTGCCCCAAAAGCCTACTTGTTCTATATCGCGTTGCATAATATTAATCGCTAAACGCCCTGACTCTTGCAGTTCACCTATTGCCATGGTGCTTTTGGTGGTTGTTTTCATACCAATATAAGTAAACATGACGCCACCTAAAATTAGCCCGCCGATGAACAAAGAGATCATCATTTCAATGAGTGTAAAACCTGCTTGCCTCATTTTAGCTCCTAACATAAACATAGCTGGTAAGTACTACTACACGGCGTTTTTTATCAGCTGTTCCGCAATCAATATTTGCTGTATTTTCATTTGCAGTGAATTCTTGCCTACCCTGCCATGATACAATTACTTCAATGTTAAACGCTTTACCGCCAGAGCCTGCTACCGCTTCGGGATTAACACACACGATTGCATCATCAAGAGACCCTGTATTTTCACGAGCACGAATGGCACGCTTCCATTGCTCTATGTCTAATACAGCGATTTGCGCACTGCTACACGAATCTGTAAAGCAAGTATTGGATGAATTTAAAGTTGTTTCACTCGTAAAGTTGCCTTTATACTGAGTTACAAGCGCTGAGGTATCATTAACACGTATACGTTGAATAATATCGTTACCTAATGCCACAGCAGCAGCACGTTGCATTGAATCAAAGCTTGCTTGTTTTGCTTTTGCTTGCAGGGCTACAGCCCCCAATAAACCAAAGCTAAGAATAATAAACGCAATCAGGACCTCAATAAGGGTAAAACCTTTTTGCAATTTAAACGTGCTCAAAGACATAATAAAACCAAATAATAATTATCTGATACTAAGTGTATGCAATAAAAAAATAGATTCAACTAGGACCACGACCAACGGTTAATTATGTTGATAAGCGGTTAATAGGTCGGTGTGCTAAAGTACGCTTTTTACGCTTTTGAGCGCTCGACGACTAACAGCTAAAAAAGGTGAACACCCTTTGAGTTCAATAACATGTTGATGGTTTTTAAGTGTATGGAGTGCCAAAATTTTATTTTTATTCACTAAGGTATTTCGATGAATTCGCAATAAGTGACGAGGATATTGCATTTCAAGTTGCTTTAAACTGTCTTCAATTAGAGCCTCCCCACCATCGAACACAACTTTGGTATACTTTTCCTGTGCATAAAAATAAAAAACATTTTCTATTTTTATACTTCTTACGGTGCCTGCTAATTGATAGGTTATTTTTTCTGTTTGTTGTTGTTGCAGGTGTACTCTGTTTAAACGTCCTAGCTGTTGTAATGTATGTTGCAAACTTTTTTCTGATATAGGTTTTACCAAATATCCGGCTGCATTTAACTGCATCGCATCAAGTGCATGCTCAGGATGAGCGGTTATAAAAATAATCGCCGGAGGTACCGCTAGATCATTGAGTTGATTGGCCACTTCGATGCCATTTAAGCCTGGCATATCAATATCTAAAAACACTAAATCAGGCTGCTGCTTTTTCATTTGTGTTAAAGCGTCATTACCATCACTAGCCTCTCCTTGCACATGAATGGATGTATGGTTCTCAGCGAGTAAACGCTTCAATCGTGCCCTTGCTAAGGGTTCATCATCTACAATCAATACATTCATAACGTATTCTCTGCTTGTTTTGGGATGACTACTTTGACTCTAAATTGATTATCTTTGTTGGTTATTGTCAGTTGCGCCCGACCTTTATAATAAATACTTAAACGAGAACGAATATTATCAAGAGCCATACCGTTATGCTCTCTAGTATTTTCAGTTTCAGTAGGTACAGGATTAGTTACAATTAAGGTTAAATAATGTGTTGTCACATGCAGTTCAATACTTATAGTAGCACCACTTTGGCTTGGCTCAATGCCATGACATACTGCGTTCTCTACCAAAGGTTGTAATGTTAGATATGGAATATATAGCGCAGGGAGATGTTCTGGTAATAACCACTCAACCTTTAAGCGCTCTGCAAAGCGCCATGACTCAAGCGCAATATACTGTTTAGTTAATGTTATTTCATCACTGAGTAATACACTTTGACCTGAACGCATTGCAGCTTGAGACAGCGCTGCTAGTGCTAAAATTGCATGCTCTGCAGCCTCAACGTCATGATGCGTTAATTCTGCCGCCGTATTCAAGCTATTATATAAAAAGTGGGGTCGGATCCGTGCCTGCAAAGCATCAAGTTCTGCACGAGAAAGTGCTTTGGTTTGCTGCTCTTTTTCAAAATGAATAAGCAAAAATTGTACAAACAGTAAGGTAAGCAAAAATACAATAATGCAATTACGCAGCACAAAAAACGTCAGTTGTTTTTCGTTTTCAATATCAAAAGCAATATGAGAAAACACCAGACTAAATACAGCAGTACTGAGACTATATGAAGCAATAAAAAAACTGATCTGAATAAACTGAGTCTGTTTTGCGAGTAATCGACGACAAAGATATAAAAAAGAGGTACTGACCAGCACAGTTACATGGAGAAACAAACTGATCGCCCCCAAATGCAGCCATATGTCATCGCCAGCATTAGGAGCAAAAGCTAATATAATAGCCACAACCTGTGTTACTACGAGGGATGCAAGCACACCACGCTCATTAAAAAGGGCCGAAAAAAGTAACGCATCTGGTGACAGTTGCTTACCCATTCGACCCTCCTTTTATGATTTATCTCTAAATTAACGCAGCTCTACTGGTACAGCAAAAACAATGTTTTCTTCTTCACCAGGGTTTTCTGTTACTTGGTTACCACCGAGCTCTTTTAAGCGGGTAATCACCTGCTGCACTAGCACTTCAGGTGCTGACGCGCCTGCGGTAACCCCCACACTATTGATACCATCAAACCATGACGCTTCAACATTGCTGGCATCGTCAATTAAGTACGCACGCGTGCCCATTTTATCAGCTAGTTCTCGTAAACGATTGGAATTAGAGCTATTTTTAGCGCCTACAACCAATAGCACATCGACTTTGTCTGCTAAGTCACGTACTGCATCTTGACGGTTTTGAGTTGCATAACAAATATCATCTTTACGCGGACCATCAATAGCAGGAAACTTGCTGCGTAAGGCATCAATCACATCCGCAGTATCATCTACCGATAAGGTTGTTTGGCTGCAATAAAAAAGATTATCTGCGTTCTTAACATCAAGCTTTAACACGTCATCAACGGTTTCAACTAGGTAAATGCCACCTTGTTGATTGTCGTATTGACCCATAGTGCCCTCAACCTCGGGGTGTCCATGGTGACCAATTAAAATGCATTCAATGCCTTTTCTGCTGGCACGGGTAACTTCCATATGCACTTTAGTCACTAACGGGCAGGTTGCATCAAATACTTTAAGCTCACGGCGTTTTGCTTCACTGCGTACAGCCTGTGATACACCATGAGCACTAAATATAACAATACTGTCATCCGGTACCTGATCAAGCTCTTCAACAAACACGGCGCCGCGATTTTTTAAGCCATCAACCACATAACGATTGTGTACCACTTCATGGCGCACATAGATTGGTTTTTCAAAAATATCTAAAGCGCGCTCAACAATGCTAATTGCGCGGTCAACACCGGCGCAAAAGCCTCGTGGATTAGCTAATAATATTTCCATTAACCTTGCACCTCAATAATATCAACCTCAAACGTTAAACGCTGGCCCGCTAATGGGTGATTAAAATCGATAGTAACTGACTCGCCTTGCACTTCACGAACCAAACCCGGAAGCTCGGTGCCATCAGGTTGAGTAAACGCAATAATAGCACCTACTTTAGCCGGCGTTTCTACACCAAACTTACTACGGTCCACATAATAAATATTATCTGGGTTTGGTTGACCAAAGGCATCTTCCGGCTCAAGTTCAAATGTTTTGCTCTCACCGGCCGTTAGGCCTAGTAAACATTTTTCAAAATTAGCGGTTAAGCTGCCATCACCCATAGTGAGCTTAGCCGGCTTGTTATGCACTTTCGTTGAGTCAGCGGCAGAGCCATCTTCTAGTTTAATAGAAAAATGAAAAATAACGTCTGAGTTTTCACCAATTACAGCTTGGCTCATGCTTTGTGCTCCTTTGGATTTTCGCCGGTAAAGGCGTCAAATAGTAATAATGCAGCACCAATACAAATAGCGCAGTCTGCAATATTAAATACGGGAAAATGTGAGTCTTCGTAAAACACATGTAAAAAATCAATAACGTAACCATAAGCAATGCGGTCGTACAAGTTACCAATAGCACCGGCTAAAACTAACGAGTAAGCACCACATAATACTTTATTAGACGCAGGAAGGCGCTTTAACCACCACACCAACAAACAACTAATCGCGATTGCTATTGCACTTAAAAACCAACGCTGCCAGCCACCCGCTTCGCTTAAAAAGCTATAGGCTGCACCGTAGTTATGTACATAAGTAATGCTAAAAACAGGCAGTAAATTAATTGACTCACCATAAGCCATGGTGTTTACAACCAGTGTTTTACTGGCAAAGTCTATTACAAGCAGTAATAGACTCAACCAAAGCCACACTAAACCACTTTTTTGGGTTAGTTTGCTCACTAAAAACAACTCCTAAGCGAATTGACGCTTTTCACCTTCACCGTCAACGTTACTTACACAACGACCACAAATTTCGGGATGAGCAGGCTCAACACCTACATCTTCACTGTAATGCCAACAACGCTCACACTTTTTAGCATCTGTTGCTGATACGCTAATGTATAAACCATCAATTTCAGTAGTTTGTGAATCTGCAGGTTGACTATCTACCTCGGTAACGTTAACCGCAGAGGTCAACAACACAAAACGTAGCTCATCGCCTAACGCCGCAAGTTTTGCTGCAAGCTCTTTGCTGGCAAACAGGTTTACGGTTGCTTGTAATGTTGCACCAATCACTTCTTCTTTACGTGCAGCTTCTAACAGACGGTTCACTTCGTCACGCACATTTAAAATAGCTTGCCAGTCTTCATTACTAAACTTGGTCGTTGTTGGTGCTTGTAATCCCTCATACCATGTTGAAGTAAATACATAGTCACTGCGCTCACCTGGAAGTGCTTCCCAAATTTCTTGCGCTGTAAAGCTCATGATTGGCGCCATCCAACGCGTCATTGCTTCAGCAATATGATAAAGCGCTGTTTGACAAGAACGACGTGCATGGCTGTCGCTTTTTGCCGTGTACTGACGGTCTTTTATAACGTCTAAGTAGAACGAACCAAGCTCACCGGTACAGAAGTTCATTAGCTTTTGCGTTACTAATAGCATTTGGTAGCTATCGTAAGCCGCTAAAATATCATCTTGTAACTGTGCTGCGCGCCCTACAATCCACTTATCAAGCTCAACCATATCATCAACAGCAACTTGATCCGTTTTTGGATCAAAACCACTTAGGTTAGCAAGTAAGTAGCGGCTGGTGTTACGAATACGACGGTAACGATCTGCCGAACGTTTGAATATTTCATCGGATACGGTCATTTCTGCCGTGTAATCAGTTGATGCTACCCATAAACGTAAAATATCAGCGCCCAGTTTATTCATCACATTTTGTGGCGAAATAACATTGCCTAATGACTTAGACATTTTGCGGCCGTTTTCATCAACCGTAAAGCCATGCGTAAGCACTTGCTTGTATGGTGCATGACCATTAATTGCCACTGAGGTCATCATTGATGACATAAACCAACCACGGTGTTGATCAGAACCCTCTAGGTATAAATCAGCAGGACCGGTTAAATCTTCACGCGCATCAACAACACAGGCATGCGTTACACCTGAATCAAACCACACATCGAGTGTGTCTTGCACTTTCATGTATTGTTGTGCGTCTTCTTCACCTAGTAAAGTAGCTGGGTCTAAGTCATACCATGCTTGAATACCTGATTTTTCGACAAGTGCTGCTGCTTGTTCAATCAGCTCTTGAGTATTTGGGTGTAATGCACCCGTGTCTTTATCAACAAACAACGAAATAGGTACACCCCAGGTACGTTGACGTGAAATACACCAATCAGGGCGGCCTTCAACCATGTTGGCAATACGGCTTTCGCCCCATTCAGGTAACCACTGAGTATTTTTAATTTCAGCCAGTGAATCTTGGCGCAAGTTAGCCTGATCCATGCTAACAAACCATTGTGGTGTGGCACGGAAGATAATAGGCGTTTTATGGCGCCAGCAATGTGGGTAGCTGTGCGTTAATGCATGATGATGCATTAGGGCATTATTTTCTTTTAATACCTCAATTACACTCGCATTGGCTTTAAACACATGTTGACCGGCAAATAATTCAGTATCAGGTAAGTACACACCGTTTGCGCCAACAGGGTTAGCTACTTCAAGATTATACTCAAGACCTGCCACGAAATCTTCTTGACCATGACCTGGTGCAGTATGCACGATACCCGTACCAGAATCTGTTGTTACGTGCTCAGCAACAATAACAGGAACATTAAAGTCATAAAAAGGATGTGCTACGGTTAAGTTTTCAAGTGCTGCGCCTTTAACATAGCCAAGGATATGGAAATGGTTAAAACCAAAACGATCCATCGCATCTTTAACCAGCTCAGAACCTATAATAAGACGTTGCTGAACGCCTTCATCGTCTACTTGTACTAGCGCGTATTCTAAATCAGCATGCACAGCTACCGCACGGTTTGCTGGCAAAGTCCATGGTGTCGTAGTCCAAATAACGGTTCCTACGCTACCTGTTCCTGTATGGCCAGCCGCTAAATCAAACGCATTAACCACCGCATCTTGATCTGTAAAAGTAAAACGTACATCAATAGCTGGAGATTGTTTATCTTGGTATTCAACTTCTGCCTCAGCTAATGCTGAACCACAATCTGTACACCAATGCACAGGCTTAGCACCTTTATGTAGATGACCATTTTTTATAATGCGGCCTAGTACACGAATGGCATTAGCTTCAAAGTCAAAGTTCATGGTTAGGTAAGGTTTATCCCAATCACCAAAAACGCCTAAACGTTTAAAGTCTACTTTTTGGCCTTCCACTTGCTTTTTAGCATAAGCACGACATTTCTCACGAAACTCTGCCGCAGTTACCTTAACACCAGGTTTACCGACTTTTTTCTCAACCATTAACTCGATTGGTAAACCATGACAGTCCCAACCTGGTACGTATGGCGCATCAAAGTCTGATAAAGTTTTAGACTTAACAATAATATCTTTTAATATTTTATTTACTGAGTGGCCTAAATGGATATCGCCGTTTGCATACGGAGGGCCGTCATGCAAAATGAAAGTTTTTTTACCTTTCTTCGCGCTGCGAATTTGACCGTATAGGTCGTCTTCATACCATGCTTTAAGCATTTTTGGTTCACGTTGTGCCAAATTGCCACGCATTGGAAACATTGTTTCCGGTAAATTCAAAGTATGTTTGTAGTCGCTCATTAATCCTACTTTCCGTTTCTATCGGCTACCTAATTTAAACCAAAACACTGCTTAGCGGCGGCAACATCGGTTGCTATTTGTGCCGTCAGTTGTGTTAATGTCTCGAATTTTTTCTCATTGCGGAGTTTTTCAATTAACTCCACATGCATAAATTGTCCATAAATATCTTGTGCAAAATCAAAAAGGTGAACTTCTAATAAGGCACGAGTTCCATTAAACGTGGGTTTGTTTCCAATGTTAGCCACCCCAAAAACTTTCTTTCCTGCGATCATCACTTGAACCGCAAATACACCATTGACCGGACAAACTTGACGTTTTAGTGCAATATTTGCCGTTCTAAAACCCAGTTCGCGGCCTTTTTTCCAGCCATGAATAACACGTCCAGATATTGCATAATTATGCCCAAGCATAACTTTTGCACTAACTAAGTCACCCTCAGCAAGCGCTTCTCGTATCAAGGTACTGCTTACTCTAGCATTTAATTGTCTAAAGCTGGCAGTGCTTTTAACACTCATTCCCACTTGGGTGCCCATAGTTGCCAATAGACTAAAGTTACCTTGGCGCTGTTTACCAAACCTAAAATCATCACCAACCGTTAATGCTTTAACGCCCAGCTTTTTAATTAAAATATCGCTAACAAACTGCTCAGCATGCATGTTTGCAAAAGCCTGATTAAAGCTAATACAAATAACGCGCTCAATCCCCAAGTTACTCAATAGACGAAGTTTATCACGCAGTCGAGTAAGCCTAGCCGGGGCATTGTTTTTTGCAAAAAACTCTTGTGGCTGAGGCTCAAATAACATTACAGTGCTGGGTAAATTATTTTCTTTGGCATCCGCTAACAGCCCTTTTAATACGGCAGCATGACCCAAATGAACACCATCAAAATTACCAATGGTTAGCACACAACCAAAGTGTTGTGGGCGTATATTGTGTATACCTCTAATTAACTCCATGCCACCTAATGCCTTTTTCAGCGAGCGATAAAATGCGACCTTGGGTCGCAGAGTGTCCGATTATAATCTTTTTTTTAATTTGATTCAGTAATTGCTACACTTTTTATCGTATTTAGTCTAACGCCCATCAAAAACAACATAAAAAAGTAACTAACAACCGCAATAATTAATAACACAACCAACAACATAACTTGTTCACTAAAGTGCCAGCTAGCCCAATCATAGTGTCTACTGGTAAACCACACTAGTGCGCCCATCGTCACACTCGCCAGCAAGCACTTCAAAGTGAAGTAGCCACTCATGCTGGAGAACTGGTAAACATTCTCTTTTTTAAGCTGTCGGTACAGTAAGTAGGCATTACAACTAGCCGACATAGAGGTTGCCAGTGCTAAACCTAAATAGCCAATAAAGGGCGCCAGCATAATATTAAACACCATGTTAAGCACCAAAGTGATAATACCAATGCGCACGGGTGTTTTCGTATCTTGGCGAGAATAAAACCCAGGCGCCAACACTTTAATTAACATAAAGCTGACTAATCCCACCGAGTAGGCAACCACCCCTAAGCTCACCGCCTTAACGTGATCAATGCCTGCCTCTTTAAACGCGCCGTGATCAAACAGCACGGTAATAATCAACGGGCTAATAATCATCAACCCTATCATGGCCGGGAGCCCTAAAAAAATCACAAATCGCACTCCCCAATCTAGGGTATGTTGAAAGTCGCTACTTTTTTTACTGCTGTGTAATTTTGATAGCGCAGGTAAAATAACCGTCGCAATACCAATGCCAAATAAACCAAGTGGGAATTCAATCAGTCTATCTGAGTAATACAGCCAAGCGATAGAGCCTGTCATCAATAATGAAGCTATTACCGTATCGAGTAATAAGTTAATTTGGCTAATTGATACACCAAATAACGCTGGGAGCATTAATTTACGCACTTTTTTAACATTTTCGTCTTGCCACGCCCAACGCGGTCGCGCCAACATTTTTGCTTTATATAAAAACGGCAGTTGAAATAATAGCTGTACCACGCCCCCTAAAAATACGCCTATTGCTAATGCATATGCACCAACAGAAAATTGGTCATGCAATAAAATGGCACAACTAATAATAGAAACATTAAGTAATACAGGAGTAAATGCGGCAACTGCAAAACGGTTGTATACATTCATTACAGCGCCACTAAGCGCCACTAAGCTTACAAAAAATAAATAAGGAAAGGTCAGCTTTAATAGTGAACTAGCAAGCTCAAACTTTTCTGCGTCAGGGCCACCTTGCCACCAATCTATAAACCAACCAGTACCAAATAAAGCGGCGATAACGGGGGATGCCACAACACCAAAAAGCGTAACGAGTAGTAAAATTGTGCCGAGTGTACCTGCCGCCTGCGCAACAAATATTCTGACTTTATCATCGCCTTGTTGTTCTTTGATTTCACTTAATACAGGTACAAACGCCTGTGCAAAAGCCCCTTCAGCAAATAAACGGCGTAAAAAATTAGGAATACGGTTTGCAAATAAAAACACATCGGCAGCAGCCCCTGCCCCCAACAAGTTAGCAACAACAGCATCACGCACTAGCCCTAAAATACGCGAGATCATTGTCATTGCACTTACAATCATCCCGGAACGAAACAAACCTTTTGACACTATAAATCCATATTAAAAATCAGCAATTAAGTTAATTATGCCATAGTCTTTTTTATAAATCGCTTTAAAGCACTAGGCTCGAACCCCTTGCTTTGTTACAATAGCGCCATTAACTGCTAAAGCGGCAAATTGATGTTCGTTATAAGGAGCAGTTTTTCTTGGATTGTTAAAATTAAATTGACATTCATGATAAAAACAGGCATATTCCACGGCCTTTAATTTAAGCTTTATTTAAGATTGTTAGGAGCAAACCTTGGCTAACATCAAGTCTGCAAAAAAACGCGCTATCACAAGCGAAAAAAACCGTCAGCACAACGCAAGCCGTCGTTCAATGATGCGTACTTACTTCAAAAAAGTAATCGTAGCTATTGAAGCTGGCGATAAAGAAGCTGCACAGCAAGCTTTTTCTATTGCTACACCTATCCTAGACCGTTACGCAACTAAGGGTCTAATCCACAAAAACAAAGCTGCTCGTCATAAGAGCCGTTTAGCTGCTAAAATTAAAGCGCTATAATTGTTTTTGCAAGATTAAAAAAACCGGCTTTTGCCGGTTTTTTTTTGCCCAAAATAAATACGCCTCTTAAACGTTATCAAGCTCTGGATAAAACTTTTTCAATATCGCCGCAATTTTCTTTGGTGAAAATGGTTTAACCACAAACCCTTTTGCCCCTCTTTCTATCGCATCCTTCACATTTTCAACGCCTGAATGAGCCGACACCATCACCACGTTTGTCTCTGGTGATAACTCATTAATTTGCGCAATAAGTTCTTTACCATCGCCATCAGGTAGTTCTATGTCTAAAAATATAATATTAAAATTGGCTGCGCGACACTCGCTAATACACTGCGCGGCCGTAGACGCTTCTTTTACATTCTCTATCCCTAAATGCATTAATGTTTGACTTAGAAAGCTACGCACAGTGCTAACATCGTCAACTATTAAAATAGATAGCTGCGTATTCATATACAATCCTTATAGGCTAAAACCATGTCTGCGAAGTTGGTGATTTGCTTAAAATACAAATATTTACTTTATTATAGAGGGCTAAGCTAAAAAGGCCAGATTTGCTTTATGTCGAAAACCACAAAAAAAGTCGCCGCAAAAAAAATAAAGCCGCTACTGTTAAACAAAGATCCAGTAATAAGCTTGCAAACACTGGCTCACAATTAAAACTACACTCAAGTAGCGCAAAGTGTGGCATCAAGTTGACCCTGCTTTTTATTTTCACGATATTATTACTTATACTTGTTTTAGTGCCAAAGCCAAGCTTACTTACTTATAAAAAATCGTCTATGGTAAGCCAAAGTGTGTATTGGCCTGAGTTGTTTTCAAGCGAACCAAAACTACTGGACTCAACCCTAAACCCGCGACTGGATAAGGAGCATAGAACCCTTTACCTATGTATTGATTTACAGCAACCGCAGAGCTGCCAAAAATATCGAATTATTGCTGAAGAGGGATTATTTTCGGTATTAATGACCTACTTTTAGCATTAAAAAAACTAATCTGAAAATTTAAAATTACTTGGTTGAAAGCTGTGCAAAAGATCAACATAATGGCGCTCCTTTTTTCAACAACTGAACTATTGAAACGACCATGCTAAACGAGCTAGATTGGCTTTTAAATACATTACTACTTGCACTAGGTTTAGGTGCATTCTTTATCAACCAACTGACACTGCTTCGCGTTGCTGCGATTAGTGCCTGTGGTTTGTTATTCCTATCATTTAGCTTAGATCTTATGTCGTCGAGTATTATTTCAAATATGAGTTTAGTGTTGATCAACACATTTTACTTGTTCAAAGTTTATACGTTTGGGCAATTTAGCGTATCTCAGCATTAATTACTTCCCCTTAGAATATTTTATAGCCCAGTTTTTCTGGGCATTTTTATATCTCACTGTTAAAAATCTTGGGTCTGGGTTTGAACTAAGTTAAAATTTATCTCGTAACAGGGTCTGTTGACCTTTCAA
>NZ_PNCV01000060.1:0-40130 GCF_005886925.1 Pseudoalteromonas sp. S3260 | reverse complement strand
AGAAAAGTGGTGGAGGGAGCTGGATTCGAACCAGCGAAGGCTGAGCCGTCAGATTTACAGTCTGATCCCTTTGGCCGCTCGGGAACCCCTCCAATGCAACGCGGCAGATAATAGCAAACTTCTTATTTAAGTAAAGAAAAAAGCTAAAGAAAATTCAAATTTAGCCGATAAATACTTATTAATTAGTAAAATAGGCTAAAGTCTATGCAGATTGGTGATTTGTTAATCACGGAGAGCCAGTTAAAAACAAGGCTTAACGAAAGTGTGCACGAAAACCGCCGAGGCGAGTTTGCACTTTTATTAGCAATGCTCTCTCACGATGCACTCGATTTTAGTGAATTCCACCTACCCAAAAGTGACACTAAGCATTATCAAGCTAATGAAGATGCTCTGCGTAAACAATTTGGCGCAGGTCCAAAGCAGCCATTAGCGCCAGATACCTTTAATATGTTAATTGGTAAAAATAACACAGAGCTTTTAGCAAAAATGGGAAGCGCTGTAGGGATGAGTGATATAAAGTTAACTCAGTGCTTAAAGCCTGAGCCATTTAATATTCGTGATGATAAAAACCACATTCCACTGACTGTCATTGATAACTGTGAATTAGCGGTACGTCGACGAATTAAAAATACCAACACCGAGTTATCAAACCCTCAAATGGATGCGGTGGCATTTTATGATGATTTACAAAATGAAGCTATCCACCAGCCATTACATTTGTTTAGTGCCTAATTATATGTGTTCAATTGCTGCTTTATACATGCCATTTGATTGTAATAAACTGTGTTTATAGTAGTAAGTAACTATTGGTTTTATAGGTGCTTTATTTTAATAACTGATTTAATATAAAAAAAGCATCCAAAATTTAAATGCAATTGCTATAATGGCGCAAATGGTATGACATTAAATGCCATTATCATTAAACCAAGGTAATTAGGAACGTAATGAAGAAAACATTCACGCTGAATCATGAGAAAATCAAATACCCTCGTATGGTTGATGCTGCAAAGCATGAAGTGAAAAAATATTTGAAAAGAGAACGTAATAAAACTTTACCTGTTGATGCCGACTACTGGGCATTCGATTGTAAGTTTGGCAACACGGCTGAAGAAGCCCAAGTGGTTCACGTTGCTGAAATTAACAATCACATCAGTGAAATTGAAAAGCAAGGTTTAACTTCTTTTTACTTAGAGATTTTAGCAAGACCTGCACAGCGTCAAGACCTCGATGAAGATGATGGCGAGTAAAACGCTAATTTGCGTTTAGTGTAGTTTTTGAAAATGGGCCTTGTGGCCCATTTTTTGTAGCTGTTATTTATACACTATGACACTTTTTATACTTTTTATTACTGCCGCAAGGGCACGTATCATTGCGTTTTACTTTAATATCGGCAACCGGTGTAATCTCACCATCAAGGTATCGCCATTGTCCATCTTCTTTAATAAACCTTGAATTTTCTGCCAACTGGCAATATAAATCTTGATAAAAGTAGTGAGCTTTAAATGTAACAAATCCTGTTTCATCATTATAACCAGAGTCTAATACGGTTAAGTTTATAAAACGGCAACTATTTGCAAAATCTTTAATTTCTGAAATTGAATTTTCAGCTTGTTTTTCTTTTGCATAACTTTCACGAACAAAAACCGCGTTTTTAACAGCATAAGCACTGTAGCGTGCACGCATAAGTTGCTCTGGTGTGTGTGGCTGTTTGGTTTTTAAATGAAAAGGCTCGCAGCAATCAGCATAAGGTTGCTGACTGCCACAAAAACATAATAGGGCGTTAGAAGTCATGATAAATGTACTGTGTATTAAAACGCTAGTTTATCAAGCTTATTGCGTAAGTGAAATCTCAGAATGAGCGCTTTTTTTGCTAAAGCAATACATCTTAGTGCGCGTATGGCTCAAGTTTAATGATAACTGCGACAGTTGTTGGTTATTTATTATGTCAGTCCAGGTGATCACCGCGGCAAAATTTCCATTGTGAAGTGCAGAACTTAAAACATACTCTAAATTAACTAAATGCTTTTGGCGAATAACCAGTAATTTACTGGTATCAATTGAGCATGAATCAAGTAGCGCTTTGCTCGGTACGTTATCTGGTGCTATTAACAGTGTCCATGCGTTTAGGCTGTTGTATTGGTGTAATACTTTTAATAACTCAAACGTTGCTGAAATTTCATCTTCAATTTGTACAACGTTAACACAATCTGATTGATCATCTTGCTGGTAGCTTTTAACTGTTCTTACGGTAATTGGCTGTAACATAATCTTCTCACTCACTGGGTTTTTATACAGTACATTCGTACAGTAGTTTATACAGTTGTTTGGTGCAAGTGTTTTTTGCTATTTTTTTGTACAGTTATTCATCATAAAACGCGATAGTTACTATAAATATATAAATAATTTATATATAACAATGGTTTAATTTTTATTGAAAGTTAATGCTCACAGAATTAATTTTAAGGCTGGGAGCAAATAAATACAGATGAATAGGAGGTATACAGTAGTTTAAATTATTTTTCGCTACTAGGAGGGATCAAATGTGAGAATTGTAACTGATGAATTTGTTCATACAGGCTGGCTGCGTAGCATTGAGCATCTTTAAGTCGTTTGGTACTAATATGTTTTCGTATATCGCTCATTGCTTCTATGGCGGGTTCATAGCCTTGACTACTGGCTAAGCTAAGCCACGCAGCACCATGAAATACACTTTGCGGCACACCTTGCCCTTTTATAAAAAACAGCCCTAAATAAAACTGCGCGCGATAATTTCCTGCCATTGCTGCCAAACGCATCCATTTTGCGGCTAAGGCGCCTTGTTCATTTTTAAGGTAATAAAGGGCTTTATTTAATGTGCCTTGATCGGTGTTTTTAGAGCTCGCAGAGAGATTTGCATCGCTTGGTTGCGTTACAAAAGAAAGAATGTTGTCTAATTGTTGCTCTAAGTCTTGGCCACTGGGTGTCGTTTTGATCATGCTACTTCGTTTGTTATTTTAATTACTTAGCTAGTTTAGTATATAGCAAGGTAAAATGTCCTGTAAAAAGTTATTTTTATGCTAAAATCTCGCCACTTTTTACAACCACAAGTTTATTATGCTCGAAGCCTTATTCAAAATCCGTGCAAATGATTCTTCGGTTCGCCGTGAATGTATTGCCGGTATGACTACATTTATTACGATGGTTTATATCGTATTCGTAAACCCAGCTATGCTTGCTGAAGCGGGTATGGACCAAGGTGCTGCCTTTGTTGCCACCTGTATTGCTGCTGCAATAGGGTGTTTTATTATGGGTTTGTGGGCCAATTATCCACTGGCATTGGCACCGGGTATGGGATTAAATGCATTTTTTACCTATGGTGTTGTATTAGGTATGGGTTATAGCTGGCAAGCTGCGTTGGGTGCGGTATTTATGTCAGGGTGTATATTTTTAATTCTAAGCTTATTTAAGGTGCGAGAGTGGATTATTAATGCAATCCCTCTGGTGCTCAAGCAAGCAATAGCAACGGGTATTGGCGCATTTTTAGCTCTCATCGCACTTAAAAGTGCCGGTATTATTGTATCAAGTCCTGCAACACTGGTGCAGTTGGGTGATATTACCTCGCCTGGTCCTTTATTGGCTATTTTCAGCTTTTTTGTTATTGCTGCACTGCTTTATCGCGATTTTAAAAGTGGCGTACTGATTAGTATATTACTAGTCACCGCGATTGCTGTGTCTATGGGGTTAGTGGAGTATCATGGTGTTATTGCTATGCCACCTTCTATCATGCCGACCTTTATGCAACTGGACTTTAGTGCCGCGTTTGAACTGTCGATGTTGAGTGTTATTTTTGCGTTTTTATTCGTTGATTTGTTTGATACCTCAGGCACGTTAGTTGCGGTAACTCAGAAAGCTGGTTTAGCAGATAAAAACGGTAATATGCCGCGTTTAGGTCGTGCATTAAGCGCCGACAGCACAGCAACCATTGCAGGTGCAATGCTCGGTACTTCAACAACCACGTCATACATTGAGTCTGTTGCAGGTGTATCTGTTGGTGGTCGAACGGGTTTGACCGCTGTGGTTGTGGGTTGCTGCTTTTTACTGATGATGTTTTTTGCGCCTTTAGCTCAAATGGTGCCTGCATACGCAACCGCGGGAGCTATTTTATATGTATCTGTATTGATGCTACAAAACTTAAAGTTTGTAAATTGGGACGACATGACTGATGCAATTCCGGTGAGTGTTGTATTATTAATGACACCGCTGACGTTCTCAATTGCACACGGTATTGCACTTGGTTTTATTTCTTATACGGCGGTAAAAGTGCTGTGTGGCAAAAAAGATCAGGTAAGCATTAGTGTTTGGATTTTAACTGCCTTGTTTATTGTTAAGTTCGCATTTTTATCTTAATGCAGGCAGCTTGTTAGAATATGTATATGTCCTAGTATGTAAACACAAAGTGGGGCAAAATCCTATTCAAAAAAAGCCCATGCAACTGCATGGGCTTTTTTATTTAGAAAGGAGTTACCATTTCTTTTTAGGTGCAAATAATACGTCTAAATCATCTTGCTCTTGTTCGTTCTTTTTCTTCAATGATGTAGCATTTGATGCCTTGAGTTCATTACTTATCGTTTCAAGGTAGCCTTCAACTTCAGCTCGTTTTGCCGTAATGTAATCGTCATTAAATGAAACACTGTTAAGTGTGGCAGCTGCTTTTTCAAAGTACTGCCTAGCAGAGCCTATCATTCCAGCTGTTTGCGCTGATAACCCTCGTTTTATTTGGCTTTCAATGTTGATTCTTAGGTGTAGCTTTTCAAGGCGTTTGTCTTCTGCAATAAATACCTGGCTGTCTACTTTGCCTTTATTATGCTCAGAACGAATAATAGTGCGTAACTTTTTAATGCCTTGTATCAGCGATATCAGTTGTTTGTCGTTACCTGGTAATACAAAGCCATCTGAACCGTCTTGAATTGGGTTTTGTAGTCGCTCTTTTGCTTCTTTTAAGCGGTTTTTTAGTCCACTACCTCCGCTTGAAATAGACACCATTTGACTGAGCGCATCATGAATTCGTCGTTGTAATATTCGCTGAGTTGCCTCTGAAAGTGGAATGTTGGCGCTATTCATTAATGCTTCTTCGGTTTCTCCAATGATTGCTTTTTGTTTTGTTAACTCTTTGCGTCGTTCAGCTTCTTGTTTTTCTTTGTGTTGCTGAACAGCACTAACCGATAGTGCAATGACTATAAGTGCAACAATTAATACAATTATAATGGAAACTATCATGTTATAATTCTCAAATTCTTAACCTTATTATCTAATCTTACATTAAATATATAAAAGGTGGGAAACTTTGCTCAGATTAACTGAAAAAAGCGTCACCATAAAGCGTTTAAATCTTAATATGTTATGTTTCGATTGCTGATAATCATTGCTACCTCAAGTTTATTTATTGTGTTAACCTGAAATTTCAACAAATTAATTGTTATATTATGTAACATTAATCAGCCTTTTATATAGCTACCTATAGTTAGGGTGCGCTTTTATCTGTCAATGTGAATTATAACGAAACTACATAGCCATGAAATTACAACAACTTAGATATATCGTAGAAGTTCAAAATCATAAATTAAATGTTTCAGCTACGGCTGAGAGTTTATTTACCTCCCAGCCTGGTATTTCTAAGCAAGTACGTATGTTAGAAGATGAGCTCGGTGTACAAATTTTTGGCCGCAGTGGTAAGCATTTAACTCATGTTACAGGCGCTGGCGAGGAAATCATTAACATATCACGCGAAATACTCTCAAAAGTTGAGGGTATTAAAGCGGTTGCGAATGAACATACTTTACCGGATCAAGGCAAACTTAATATTGCTACCACGCATACACAAGCACGGTATGCGTTACCGAGTGTAATTAAAGGCTTTACTCAAAAATACCCTGCGGTATCACTGCATATGCATCAAGGTACACCACAGCAAATTTCGGATGCAGCCGCTCGCGGTGATGCTGACTTTGCCATTGCCACAGAAGCGCTTCATTTATATTCAGATTTAGTAATGCTGCCTTGCTACCATTGGAATCGTAGTATTGTGGTTGCTAAAGATCATCCCCTTGCGAAAAAAGTGGATAATTTAACAGTGGCTGATATAGCCCAATACCCACTCATTACTTACGTATTTGGCTTTACAGGTCGTTCGGAGCTCGACAAAGCATTTAATGCTTACGGATTAGAGCCACATATTGTATTTACTGCCACCGATGCCGATGTCATTAAAACGTATGTGCGTTTAGGGCTAGGTGTGGGTGTGGTTGCATCTATGGCAATTGATCAGGTAAACGACAGCGACTTAGTGTGCATTGATGCTAGCCATTTATTTGAGGCGAGCACGACTAAAATTGGCTTTAGAAAGGGCAGTTTTTTACGCACCTACATGTATGACTTTATCGAACGTTTTGCACCGCATTTAACTAAAGAGCGAGTAGAGCGTGCGAGTTTACTGCGTAATCAAGAAGATGTTGATAAGTTATTTGCTGATATTGAATTGCCGGTTAAGTAACCGCCATAAACAGCAATGAAAAGCCGCTTAGTTTTGCAACTAAGCGGCTTTTTTGTGCCATGTAATTAACCTGAACTGTGGATAATAAATCCATCTCAAGCAGCTATTTTCAGCGCTAACTGCGTTGAATTTACTTGCAATAGGCTAGCTATTGACGCGTAATTTCGCCTTGTTTTCACTAAAAATCTCTAGCTAGAGAAAATAAACATAAATATCATTTTGATTCAATATGTTAGTAAATCTCTTAACCAGAGTTCAGGTTAATTAGCACTCGATAATATTAACGGCCAGTCCACCGCGAGCGGTTTCTTTGTATTTTGTTTTCATATCGTTACCCGTATCGAGCATGGTTTTTATTACTTTATCCAGCGATACTTTTTGCTCACCACTACCGCGTATAGCAAGGCGCGACGCATTAATTGCTTTAATAGCGCCCATTGCATTACGTTCAATACAGGGGACTTGCACTAAGCCGCCAACAGGGTCACAGGTTAACCCTAAGTTATGTTCCATACCAATTTCAGCGGCATTTTCTACGTGTACAACGTTACCACCAACAATTTCAGTAAGTGCGCCTGCGGCCATTGAACAAGCAACACCGACTTCGCCTTGGCAACCCACTTCAGCACCAGAAATAGAGGCATTCTTTTTATATAAAATGCCTATTGCAGCGGCAGTTAATAAGTAGCGGGTAGCAATATCACGGTCTACTTCTTTAATAAAAGTATGATAATACATTAATACTGCAGGTAAAATTCCGGCTGCGCCATTTGTGGGGGCAGTTACTACACGTCCTCCGGCTGCATTTTCTTCGTTTACAGCTAATGCGAATAAATCAACCCAGTCCATGGCGCGCAGTGGATCGTTACTGACTTCTACATTAAGCTTTAAATATAAGCTTGGCGCACGGCGTTTTACTTTTAATCCGCCAGGTAAAATACCTTCGGTGCGCATACCTCGCTCAATACAGGCTTTCATTACTTGCCAAATATTAAATAGCTCATCTTTAATGGCTTCTTCACTGCGTAACGTTTTTTCGTTTTTCATCATTAAGGTTGATACGCTGTAACCCGACTCTTTACACATTTCGAGTAATTCTTTAGCCGAGCCAAACGGGAACGGGGCTGGGTTTTCTTCACGGATATCTAAAGCGGCTTGTTTTTCTTTTTCAAACTCTTCATCCGTAACAATAAACCCGCCACCAATAGAGTAGTAAACTTTGCTATATACTTTTTCGCCATTGTTATAGGCAATAATTTCCATTGCGTTGGAATGTTTAGGGAGTGTCTTTCTGCGATGAAAAACAATAGCGCCCTGCTTAGGGAATTTAGCTTTATGAGTTTGGTTTAGGTAAATAACCTGTTCTTTTTCAATTTTAGCGAGTATGTCATCCACTAAATCGGCATCAATGGTTTCAGGATCATAACCGGCTAAGCCAAGTATTACTGCTTTTCCCGAACCGTGGCCAACACCTGTTTGGCCCAGTGAGCCGTAAAGCTCTACTTTTACATCGGTCACATTTGCTAATAGTTGTTGCTCGTTTAGGTCATTAACAAATAAGCGTGATGCACGCATTGGGCCAACGGTATGTGACGATGAAGGGCCAATACCAATGCTAAACATATCAAATGCACTGATCATAATGTGTGTCTCTACTTAGTTTTCTCAGCATTAAGCTGTTCTTTGAACGGTCGACTATAATAACGTGGAAACGCAAGTGTGTAACCCTTATTAGTAAAGATTTAAACTGGTATGGCGAGTTGTTTTGTAAAGTTTTTAATAATGCTGGCTGTGGCTCCCCACAAAAGCCCATGTGGGGTGATAAAGCCATTTAAGGTAATGATTTTTCCACCTCGTTCAAATGGCAAAGGTTGCCAGTTAGCCGCGTTATTCAGCGCTTTTATAGAGAGTAAAAAGCTAGCTTGCACTTCGTTGTGGTCGTTTTCCCACACTGTTTCTTTTTTAATTAAGCCTACAAAGGGGCGTATAGTAAATCCGGTCAGGGTTGAATATTCAGGTAACTGACCTAACACATGGACATTTTGCGGGGCAATATTAAGCTCTTCATGTAATTCACGCAGTGCGGTGGTGCGTAGGTTAACATCATCAATTTCAAACTTGCCGCCCGGTAAACAAATCTCCCCAGGGTGGTGATGAAGGTAGGTTGGTCGCTTACACAATAAAATGTGTGCTTCGTTATCTATATCAATCAATGGCAGCATTACTGCGCTTGCGCGCTTTTTTTTATTATCTTTGAGCTGATCCACGGCTAAACTGCGGTTTAATTGAAAACGAGCCGAAATGGTTTCACTATTCAAAGCGACCTTCATTTAATATAGGAAGTATCTTATTTACTTTATCGTAAGTTTCTTGATATTCCAATTCGACTTTTGAATCAGCAACAATACCACCCCCAGCCCAACAATATATTTGTTGTTGATGTGTGACTAAAGTTCGAATAGTAATACTGGTATCCATATTGCCGCAGCCACTAATGTAACCAATAGAGCCACAATAAATGCTACGTCTATGTGGCTCTAGTTCTTCTATTATTTCCATGGCACGGACTTTTGGTGCGCCTGTAATTGAACCACCGGGAAACGCAGCTTCCAGTTGATCAACCGCTGTTTTACCCTCATCAAGGGTTGAGGTGACCGTACTCACTAAATGGTGTACCGCCGGAAAACTTTCAATAGCAAATAATGAGGGCACAATAACCGAGCCCGGTTTAGCGACTTTTCCTAAATCATTTCGCAGCAGGTCCACTATCATGACATTTTCGGCGCGGTCTTTACTCGAATTTGCCAATAATGTGGCTTGTTTAGCATCTTCTAAAGTATCGGCTTTACGTGGTAGCGTGCCTTTAATAGGTTTTGTTTCTACCTGGTTGTCATGTACAGCAATAAAACGCTCAGGTGAGATTGACAAAATAGCGCCCTGGGGATGATTAATAAAACTAGAAAAAGGGGCTTTATTGGCCTGCGTTAATTTAACATAGGCGCTCCAAGGCGAGCCTTGGTAATGCGCGCTAAAACGCTGAGCTAAATTAATTTGATAGCAATCACCACTTTTTAGGTATTCTTCAATCGCGGCAAATTTTTCGCTATAACTTGTCTGACTCATATTTGACTGCCACTGTGATGTAAGCGAAAAGCTTTCGTGCTTAGGTGGTTGCATTAAATATTGCTGATACAGCGAGAGACGATTTATATTGGGCTGCGAAACATAAAACCAAGTATCCAGTTGTTTATCGTAAATGAGTGCATCAAGGTAAAGTCCAACGGCCATTTGTGGTAAATCAATATCGTTTAAAGCACTGCTTGGCAGTTGCTCTATGGTACGCCCTAAGTCATAACCAAAGTAACCAAGCCAGCCACCATTAAAGGGTAAATTGTTAGCGGCTTTTGTTATATCAAGCTTTGCTAATTCATCGTTCATTATTTCAAAGCAGCTTTTAGCACTCGCTTGGTTATTAAAAACAGTTTGATTATTTTTAACTTCCAGGGTGCTTTGAGGTTCAATCGCAATCATGTCAAAACGACTGTTTATGTGATCGCTATCACCCGAATCTAGCAAAATAGCGTAGGGTAAATGAGCAAAATGCGAAAATACCTCAATACAATTTTGTGATATGGCTAATTCAACACAATTTTTTTTATTGTTTAGCATTTACTACCCCTATAAGAACTGGCTCCAAACGGGCTGGGAGGGTATCATAAGTCAAATTTATTTGGCAGCGTTTAGTGAGCGCTGTAGTTGAAAACAGTTCGAACCACCGTCACGGGTTTGATATCGCTTACGTGCTGCGTGAGTAACAACAACTTAAGGAACCACTATGAGTACAATTCGTCAGCAAGACTTTATTGATAGCATTGAAGATGCCTTGCAATACATCTCGTTTTACCATCCTCTTGATTTTGTTCAAGCACTAGAGAAAGCGTATAACAAAGAACAAAGTAAAGCCGCTAAAGATGCGATTGCGCAAATTTTAATTAACTCGCGTATGTCGGCAGAAGGTAAGCGCCCACTGTGTCAAGATACCGGGATCATCACTTGTTTCGTAAAAGTAGGGATGGATGTTAATTGGGATAAAACCGACTTAACCGTACAACAAATGGTTGATGAGGGAACGCGTCGTGCGTACTTAAATCCAGATAACCCTTTACGTGCATCGATTGTTGCAGATCCTGCGGGAACACGTAAAAACACTAAAGATAATACACCATCAGTGGTTCACATTGACTTAGTTGCAGGCGATAAAGTCGAAGTGATGGTCGCTGCTAAGGGCGGCGGCTCAGAAAACAAAAGTAAAATGGTGATGTTAAACCCATCTGACGATGTGGCTGAGTGGGTAGAAAAAACGTTACCAACAATGGGGGCGGGTTGGTGTCCACCAGGCATGCTAGGCATAGGTATTGGTGGCACGGCAGAAAAAGCAGCGGTAATGGCCAAAGAGTCATTAATGGATCCGGTTGATATTCATGAACTAATTGAGCGCGGCGCAGAAACAACAGAAGAAAAGCTGCGTTTAGAAATCTTTGAACGTGCGAATAAATTAGGTATTGGTGCGCAAGGCCTTGGCGGTTTAACCACGGTTGTTGATATTAAAATTAAAACGGCGCCAACTCACGCGGCTTCAAAGCCAGTGGTTATGATCCCAAATTGTGCTGCTACGCGCCACGTTCACTTTACCCTTGATGGTTCAGGCCCTGCGAATTTAGAAGCACCTAAATTAGAAGATTGGCCAGAAGTGACTTTCGAAGTGGGTGAGGGCACACGCCGTGTTAATTTAGATACTCTTACTAAAGAAGACACTAAAGAATGGAAAATGGGTGAAACCGTTTTACTCTCAGGTACTATTTTAACGGGTCGAGATGCTGCTCATAAGCGTCTGCAAGATATGATCAACTCAGGGGAAGGTTTACCTGAAGGTGTTGATTTTGATAACAAGTTTATTTACTACGTTGGCCCTGTGGATGCAGTAGGCGATGAAGCAGTAGGTCCAGCGGGTCCTACAACGGCAACACGTATGGATAAATTTACCGATATGATGTTAGAAAAAACTGGCATCGTGGGTATGATTGGTAAAGCTGAACGAGGCCCTGCAACGGTTGAGTCTATTAAAAAGCACCAGTCAGTGTATTTGATGGCGGTAGGCGGTGCGGCTTACTTAGTATCTAAAGCTATTAAAAAAGCACGTGTTGTTGCCTTTGAAGATTTAGGTATGGAAGCTATCTACGAATTTGAAGTAGAAGATATGCCAGTAACAGTTGCCGTAGACAGTGAAGGAGCAAATGCTCACACCCAAGGCCCTGCTATTTGGAAAGCAAAAATTGAAGAGCTAGACAGCAAAATGAAGTAAATTTTTACTTCAAAAGCAATCATATAAGCGAGCACTGTGTGCTCGCTTTTTTATTTACTTTTACTTTTGCAAAGACTTATACACCTCAGACCAGTTAATGCTGCGTAGGCAATTAGTGTATAAGCCACTGTATTTTAAGCTGTAGTATACTTTTTTAGGGTGTATGGTTAAGTTTACAAATAACTGCAAGGTGACGTTCACGTAAGCGTAAGCTTTAATTGCGATGGTGTTTTTAGCTTTTATACTTAATTAAATGGTTATTTTTGGAATTTTTATGCTTACTTTTAACGATAAGTCATTTTATTTTTCACTTTGACGCGCTTTATTTGGTTTATCTACTCATAGTGTGGCGAACCATTAACTGAAGTGATAAAGTCTCGACAATTTGTAGCGTGCTTGCCCAAAAGGGCCCATTATTTTCGGAGTATTTAAAGTGGTTGTATTTAATCAAGTTGAATTTGATAACCATGAACAAGTGGTTTTTTGTTCAGACAAAGCGTCTGGTTTGAAGGCCATTATTGCGGTACATAACACAAACTTAGGCCCTGCGGTAGGCGGTTGTAGAATGTGGGATTATGCTAACGATGAAGACGCAGTATATGATGTGCTGCGTTTATCAAAAGGGATGACTTATAAAAATGCCGTAGCACGCTTGCCATTTGGTGGTGGTAAATCGGTTATTATTGGTAATGCCAAAGAAATCAAATCTGAGCAGTTATTTCGCGCATTTGGTCGCCAGTTAGAGCGACTAAATGGTAGCTACTACTCAGCAGAAGATGTAAACATTACCTGTGATGATGTGGCGTTAATGAATAAAGAAACAAATTACGTGCTAGGCCTTGAAGGAAAAAGTGGCAACCCTTCGCCGTTTACAGCCTATGGTACGTTTTTGGGCATGAAAGCAGCGCTTAACCATCAACGCGGTATTCAAGACTTTTCTGGTGTTAAAGTTGCGGTGCAAGGTTTAGGTGCAGTAGCTTATGGATTATGCAAACATTTGTCTGAAGCTGGTGCTGAGTTATTTGTTACCGATATTAATCAAGCTGCAGTAGAACGTGTAGTAAATGGTTTTGGCGCAACCGCAGTTGGTATTGATGAAATATACGACCTAGATGTGGATGTTTATGCACCCTGTGCATTAGGTGCCACTATTAATGACACAACAATCCCACGCTTAAAAGCAACGATAGTAGCAGGCTGTGCAAACAATCAACTTGCTGAATCACGCCATGGTGAAATTTTACGTGAAAAAGGTATTTTATATGCGCCTGATTATGTAATAAATGCAGGTGGTATTATTAACGTTTATTACGAAACTGCACCAGAGGGTTACAGTAAAGAGGCTTCTAATAAACACGTAGAAAGAATTTACGATACACTTAGTGAAATTTTTACCCGTAGTGAAAAAGAGCAAAAATCAACGCATTTAATTGCCGATGAACTGGCACAAGAAATTATTGAAAACGGACTTTAAGTTTCCACTCGGTTTAAAATAGGAGCGAAATACGCTCCTTTTTTATACCTTATGTAAGACTTTGGTATAACTACACCCAAAGCGTCATTTTAGTTAATGCGAATATAGATAAAGCACGGTAAAATTTAGTTTTACACTTTATCTATATTTTATGTCCTCTACTGATTTTTCTATTACCCCTCTTGATTTTGAGCAATGGCCTCGAAAGCAACACTTTGAGTTATTTCAGCAGTTCACTCAGCCTTATTTTAATGTGTGCGTACAACTGAATGCGAAAAAGTTATATACCGCCTGTAAACAAGCTAATATTGCTTTTTTTCATGGTTATATTTATTGCTTATTAAAAGCCTGTCATCAGTATGAGCCGATGATGCTGCGCATTATTAACCAAAAACCTTGTTACTTAAGTGCTACGCGGGCAAGTGTAGTTGAGCTTGCCGATGATGAGTCGTTTCGCTTTAGTTATTTTAAATTACACGAGTCGTTAAATGAATTTTCCCGTGAGGCGAAAGCTATTAGCGATACCACAAAATTAAACCCGCTGTTTTCTGATGCTTTTGCGGCAACAGAAGGGCAAGCTGATTTAATTCACGTTTCTGTTTTACCTTGGTTAAACTTTAGTAGCTTTTCGCATGCGTTTACCCAGGGTCAAAGCTGTGGCATTCCTAAATTTGTGTTCGGCCAATACAACCCTAATACCGGCGAAATGCCACTCTCCATTGATGTTCATCATGCGTTGTTGGATGGGCTTCATGTCGCTAAATTTATAAAGCAATTGCAGTATACATTTGATAATTTAAGTAATAATAATTAATGAAAAAGTTGTAAATTTTATGTTATTATTTGCCAGCAGTGCTTTTAACTTAAATTGTCACTCTAAACTTACCCAAATATAAAAATTAATAATTATAATTATAAAGGCAATATCTGATGAATCGCTTGGTGATTTTATGCTTCTTGTTGGTGATTTTTACTGTTGATGCTCAGCAACAGACTCGCCTGCCGTTGCGCGATTATTTTTTTGAAACGTGGAATACCCGTTCGGGCCTTCCTCACAATAGCATTAATAGCCTTGCACAAACACAAGATGGCTATTTATGGGTAGGTACTTGGGAAGGGCTTGCCCGCTTTAACGGTCAAGAATTTAAACTATTTACCCGCTCAGAAATTACCGATTTGCCTGACTCAGGCGTACGTGCGCTTACCCCCACATCCGATGGCGGCTTAATCATAGCCGGAGCGCGCGGCGGTATTAGTTTATATCAGCACCGACAATGGGACACTCAACCTAATGCCCAAGCAATGGTTAATCACGTATTTAAGAGTAAAAACGAGGATTTATGGTTGGCACTTGAAAATGATGGTGTGTTTTATCGACCTGCCAAAAGCACTCAAGATATCCCAATAATACAAAATGTCAGTGCGTATCGAATCATTGAAGATAAGCAGGGCACTATATGGGCTGCAACCAGTGATGGGCTGTATAAAATAGTTAACTACAAACCCACTTTGATGACGCCACAACAAGGGTTACCAGATGCACCTGTATATACCTTATTAATCACCCGTGAAGGTCGACTCATTATAGGAAGTGAAAGAGGGGCACGAATCCTTAATGGTGGGCTATTTGAATCGCCTCACCCACAACTCGACGCGGAATCTATTTCCAGTTTGTTAGAAGATGATCATGGGGATCTGTGGTTTGGCACCATTAATAAAGGTGTTTTTAGGCTTAGCGTCGATGGTTTAGAGCAATTAGATGCTAAAAATGGTTTACCCGCCAACCGTATTCTTTCTTTGTTACAAGACAGAGAAAATAGTATTTGGGTAGGCACCAATGCTGGTGTATTTAGGTTAAGAGAAGCGCCGTTTTCATCGTGGGGCAAAAAGCGAGGTTTGTCTAGCGATTATGTCCGCACGGTCCTGTCACATTCTGATGGCAGTTTATGGATAGGGGGAAGCACTGGCTTAGATCGGCTGCAAAACAATAAAATTACCCATATTAAAGGCACTAAGCAAGGCTCTCCTTATTCAGTATTGAGCTTACTTGAACAAAGCCAAGGTGATGTTTGGGTAGGTACATACACTTCAGGTGTGTTGAAGGTGGTTAATAACGAACTCATACCTTATTTAAACCGTGATAATGGCTTAGGTAGTAATGAAGTAAGATCTTTACTTTTTGATTCAAAAAATCGTTTATGGATTGGTTCGGCTATGGGACTAACACGAGTTAATACCGACGGCAGTTTAGTGCAATTTACTAATGAGAAAGAGTTGCCGAGTGGTTTTATTCTGGCTTTGAGTGAGGATAAAGCCGCTAACATTTGGATAGGAACTGGTAATGGCGTGGTGGTTTATGACACTCAAACTGACGTGTTTAATCCTGTTGAGTTTCCTGCTGAATTTGCCGCGCAATATGCGTTTGGCTTTTACATTGACGATAAATACACGTGGATGGCTACCGATCGCGGCTTAGTTCGTTATCAGCATTCAAACGCAAAGATGACTATTTTAGGGCGTGAATTAGGTTTACCCGTTGATAAGCTTTTTCAAATTGTGCCGTTTAAAGACTCACTTTGGCTATCAAGCAACCGTGGCATTATTGAAGTCAATTATAAGCAGGTAAATGAGCTGCTTGATTCAAAATCTAACAATAGAGGTATGCTCGCCTTTCAATTATACGATGAGGGTGATGGCATGCTCAGTGCACAAGCAAATGGCGGTTCAACCCCCTCTGCAACCGCTCATTCAGATGGCACAATTTGGTTTGCTACCGCAAAAGGGGTGAGTACAGTAAAACCGGAACGCTTAAAAGAAGCCACTAAAATAGCGTTACCAACGATTGTTGAAAGCTTTTCTGTTGATGGTAAACCAACGTCGTTACCTATAGACGGTGAAACTATTATTTTACCACCAGGGGTGACGCGCTTGTCATTTCAATACGCGGGACTGAGCTTTATTATGCCGCAGCGATTAAACTTTCAAACAAAATTGGAAGGTTTTAATAACGAATGGATCAACCGTCAACACATAGCGACTGCTGAATACACTAACTTACCTGCGGGCAAGTATTCTTTTGCTGTACGTGCAGCCTATCCAAATACTGATTGGCAACAAAATCACAAAGTCGTTAACTTTGAAATTCAATCGCACTTTTGGCAAAAAACAAGCTTTAAGTTATTAGTATTTTTTATTTTTGTTGTTGTTATATACAGCGCATATCGTTATCGCTTGTACCACTACAAACAAGTAGAAAAAGAATTAACGAGTCGAGTGGTGAAGCAAACGCAAGCACTGCAAGAGCAAGCCAGTGCCTTTGCCTATCAAGCCACACACGATCAGCTTACCGATTTACCGAATCGCCGCGCATTTGATGGCTGGCTGGCGGATAACTTTTCAGACTTTAAAGCATGTAATAAATCACTTGCTATCGCTATTATGGATATTGACCACTTTAAACGAATTAATGATGGCTGGTCTCATTTGATTGGCGATCAGGTTATATGCGAAGTCGCCAATATTCTTAAAGCGCATTGTAAAGGCGAGCAAGAAGTGGCTCGTTGGGGCGGTGAAGAATTTACATTTGTATTTCCTGACATGAATACTGTGCAAGCACAGCAATTATGTGAGCAATTACGCAAAGAAATCGAAAATAAAGATTTTTCGTCTATTGCCCAGGGGCTTAGCGTAACCGTGAGCTTTGGTGTTTCTGACTCAGATAACGTCGATGATTACGATCGATTATTATCATATGCTGATCAAGCTTTGTATAAAGCTAAAAACAATGGCCGAAATCGAACTGAAGTGGTGTGATTGAAAAACAGCTCTTCAGTACCCATATTATTTAAATAATCGAGGACGCGGTGTTTTAGCGTTAAAGCTAAATGGTTTGACTTAGGGTGAGCCAATGATAAATGCGCTATTAATTTTTGTTTTAATTGTATTTATAGCCATTTTTTGGCGTTGGCCTGATATTCAAAATGCCGTGTGGCACCGTAAATACAGTGATTTATTGTTAAGTGAGCAACAACACACGTTGTTACTGCGTGCTATGCCCATATACAACAAAATGACCGATGCAGAGCGAGCCAAGTTAGCATCCCATATTGTGTGGTTTTTAAATGAAAAGCGTTTTGTTGGCTGCGATGGGTTGCAACTAACGGAGGCTATGAAACTCATTATTGCCGCCGATGCCTGCTTGCTGGTGCTTAACAAGCCTTGGCCTTTGTATAAAAACGTAAAAGAAATTTTACTCTACCCCAGCGCGTATTACGCGCCCCAATCAAGCCGCGATAACGCAGGCCTTGTCAGTTTTCATAATACAGTAAGGCAAGGTGAATCGTGGCCGGGGGGAACATTGGTGCTTAGCTGGCATGATGTGCTTGAGGGCAACCGCTTACCCAGTGATGGGCATAACTTAGTGTTTCATGAATTTGCACATCAACTTGATCAAGAAACCGGTAAAACCACCGGCACGCCACTACTTGCATCACAGGCAAAATACCAACAATGGGGACGAGTATTTAGTCGAGCGTTTTCGCAGTTAAAAACACATGTTGCTTATAGTATGCCGCATGTAATACATAGCTATGGAGCCACCAATGAGGCTGAGTTTTTTGCGGTGATCACCGAAACATTCTTAGAGAAACCTGCCGATTTACGCCGTGAAGACCCTGAAATTTACCATTTGCTAGTGGATTTTTATCAATTTGATCCTATTGTTTGGCACTGATTTTATGCACTTCATCCTATTACGCTGGTAACTTGCTGGCGTTTTTGTTGCAATCATGTAATAGATCAACACACAGCAACAATAATAAGTGAGATAAGCATGAAAAAAATGCTGCAAACAGCACTCGCGTTATCGGTTTCATTGGCATTAGGCCACGCACACGCAGAGCAAACGGATGAAAAAAAATGGCAAGTTGATTCACCTAAAGGGCAATTTGTTGATGCATCTATTAGTGTAGAGCAAGGCACATGGATGAATGTCGATATAAGTCCTGACGGAGAAACCTTAGTATTTGATTTACTTGGCGATATTTACACCATGCCAATGAGTGGTGGTAAAGCGACTAAAATAACCTCAGACATTGCATGGCAAATGCAGCCGCGCTTTAGCCCAGATGGCAAGCACATTGCTTTTACATCAGATCAAGGCGGTGGTGACAATATTTGGATAATGGATGTTAACGGCGAAAACCAAACCGCCGTCACTGACGAAACATTTAGATTACTCAATAGCCCTGCGTGGAGCCCTGATGGCGATTATTTAGTTGCACGTAAGCATTTTACCGCCAGTCGCTCGCTAGGCGCAGGTGAGGTCTGGCTTTATCACAAAGCCGGCGGTAAAGGGGTGCAACTGACTAAACGTGAAAACGATCAAAAAGATTTAGGTGAACCCATGTTTTCACCGGATGGTCGGTATGTTTATTTTTCGCATGATGCAACCCCGGGTAAAACTTTTCATTATTCAAAAGACTCTGTTGCCGGTATTTATAAAATTAAGCGTTATGACCGTGAAACAGGCGACATAGAAACCATTATAAGTGGCATGGGCGGGGCAATCAGACCAACTCCGTCGCCAGATGGTAAAAAACTAGCGTACATAAAGCGTGATGACTTTCAAACCAGCCTGTACTTATATGATTTAACCAGTGGTGAGCATATTAAGCTATACGACAAGCTAGAGCGCGATATGCAAGAAACGTGGGCGATTCATGGCGTATATCCTACTATTGCGTGGACCCCAGATAACGAAGAGCTGGTATTTTGGGCTGGTGGCACCCTTCATAAACTCAATGTCGATGATAAATCAGTTAGCGATATTGCATTTAAAGTAGACACCACGAAAAAAATTCAAAAAGCAGTGCGTTTTACTCAAAATATCGACACTGATGAGTTTGATGTAAAAATGCTGCGTAATGTGCAAATTAGCCCTGACGGTGAAACCGCACTTTTTGAAGCATTGGGCTATATTTACAAGCGCGACTTAGAATCAGGAAAAATAAAGCGCTTAACTAAGCAAACCGATCATTATGAGTTATTCCCGCAGTATTCTCGTGATGGCAAAAACATTGTCTACACCACGTGGGATGATAACGAACAAGGCACCGTGCGTGTCGTCTCTGCACGCAGTGGTCGTGGCGACACTATTACACAAGAGCCGGGAAAATACGTAGAGCCAACATTTAGTCCAGATGGCAAAACCGTGGTGTATCGTAAAGCCAGCGGCGGCAGCATTTTAAACCCTAAGTGGTCACTGCATCCTGGGGTATACAGTGTTAGTGCTAAAGGCGGAAAAAGTGAGCTCATTTCTAAAAGTGGCTATCAACCTCAGTTTGGCAGTGCCAACGATCGTGTTTATATTATGAGCCCATGGCCTAAGCCGACATTAAGTGTGGTAGAGCTTGAAAGTAAAAAAGTACGTAAACTGTATGAGTCAGAGCACGCCACTGAATTTAGAGTCTCTCCTGATGGTGAGTATTTAGCTTTTGCTGAGCGCTTTAAAGTATTTGTTACTCCATTTGTAGAGCGCGGCAAAACGATAAATATTGGGCCCAAAGACAGTCAATTTCCAATTGAGCAACTATCTGTACGCGCCGGTGAAAACATTAGCTGGAGTGCCAACAGCAATAAACTGTATTGGACACTGGGGCCTGAGCTTTACCATGCCAGTTTAGAGGGTATGTTTGCTATTAATAAAGCAGATGATAAAGACGTTAAAGTAAAAAGCGGGACTAATATCGGCTTTAGTAAAAAAATGGCTGAACCGCAGGGCATGATTGCATTAACTGGCGCTAAAATTATTACCATGGAGGGTGAAAAGGTCATTGAAAATGGCGTTATTGTTACCGATGGCAAACATATCAAAGCCATTGGCACTGTTGCTGATGTGAGTATTCCTAAGGGGGCAAAGGTCATTGATGTAACAGGTAAAACAATTATGCCTGGCATTGTAGATGCCCATGCTCATGGCTCACAAGGCAGTGATGAAATTATCCCGCAGCAAAACTGGAAAAACTTAGCAGGTCTTGCGCTGGGTGTTACTACTATTCACGACCCATCAAACGACACCACTGAAATATTTACCGCGAGTGAAATGCAAAAAGCGGGGATGATCGTTGGTCCGCGTATTTTCTCTACCGGTACTATTTTATACGGCGCGAATATGCCTGGGTATACCTCGCATATTGATTCATTAGATGATGCTAAATTTCATTTAGAGCGCCTTAAAAAAGTGGGTGCGTTTAGTGTTAAATCTTATAACCAACCGCGCAGAGAGCAGCGTCAGCAAGTTATAGAAGCAGGGCGAATGCTTGAAATGATGGTAGTCCCTGAAGGGGGGTCATTATTACAACATAACTTGAGTATGGTAGTCGATGGCCATACAGGCATTGAGCATTCAATTCCTGTTGAACATATTTATGACGATATTAAGCAGCTATGGTCACAAAGTGATGTAGGTTACACACCTACATTGGTGGTTGCCTATGGCGGTATTTGGGGTGAAAACTACTGGTATGATAAAACGGACGTATGGAATCATCCACGTTTAAGTAAATTTGTGCCTAAAAACCAATTATTACCGCGCTCAATGCGCCGAGTTAAAGCACCCGATCATCACTATAATCACTTTAACAATGCTTGCGTAGCGGCTGAGTTACAAGATTTAGGTGTACTTGTTAATTTGGGTGCGCATGGCCAACGTGAGGGGTTAGGTGCGCATTGGGAAATGTGGATGTTTGCCCAAGGCGGCATGACGTCACTGGAAGCAATTAGAGCATCTACACTCGATCCGGCAAAATATTTAGGCCTAGATAAAAATGTGGGTTCATTAGAGGTCGGTAAACTGGCAGATTTAATGGTTATTGATGGCGACCCACTGAAAAACATTCGTGATTCAGACAAAATTGATTACACCATGATCAACGGCAGTTTGTTCGACGCAACCACCATGAACGAAGTAGGCAAAAAACAGCGTGAACCATTATTTTTTGAATAATGCAGCCATTTTTTAGTTAATAAGCGGCTATTTAGCCGCTTTTTTAATACTGTATTTACCTATTTAACCAACCGCTACTATCGCTTTTAAAATATTATCACTAGGTGGAGTCACTGTTACATCATGGATCACCCTCGCTCTACATATATAACCTTCCTTTAGAATAAGTAAGTGTTGCGTGGCTTCAATTGCTTTTTCTCTATTGTGAGCAAATTCAGGCGTTTCTAAAAGAGCTGATAGTATGATCTCAAAGTTCGCTTGCTTGTGCTGTTTGCAAAGTTTGGCAATAGGGTCGTTCTCTACAGGGTACTCAGCTGCAGTATTAATAAAAAAGCAGCCATTAAAACACCCTAACTCTGAAACCTCATTATTAATCCACTTTTTCAGTCCGGCAAAAATTGCCTGTGCGACTAACATAGCACTTGGTTGTATACATATTTTTTTAAGCCAAGCGTTAAAGCAGATGTCACGTGCGACTAAACAAGCACAAATAAGCGCGTCTTTGCTTTCAAAGTGCTTATATAAGGTTTTTTTTGCAATGCCCGATACAGCTAAAATTTCATTAATACCAACAGCGTGTATACCCTTTTTATAAAAAAGACTCAGTGCCGTACTGATTATTTGTTGTTTTTTATCCATGATATTCCAAATTTGAGCAGTAAAAACACAGCTTTACATAGGTAGACCGACTTGTCTATATTGCAGGTGTAGACAGGTCGGTCTACTTTTGAGGAGGTAATATGCATAGTGAGCAAATAAAGTCGGCATTAATCGCAGGTTTTTTTTCTACTTTTGTTTTGGGGTTTTTGGCGTGGCTAAATTATTTGGGTGATTACGGTATTTGGTTAATGGCGCTATTCGGCGCAGCAGCTGTACTTGTTTTTGGCGTATCGCAGAGCCCGTTAGCTATGCCAAAAAACGTAATAGGGGGGCATATGCTGACCGCAATGATTGGGGTTGTTTTTAGCTACTATAGTGCTGATAGTGCGATTATGATTGGGCTGGCTGTGGGTATTGCTATAACATTAATGATAATCACAAAAACTATTCACCCTGCTGCCGGCGCAAACCCTATCTTAATTATTGAGTCTGGCCAAAGTTGGGATTTTTTAATAATGCAAGTACTGGCAGGAACTGTATTTATAGTTTTGTCTGGCTTTGTTGCGAGGTGGTTTATTCAATACTTGATGGATAATAAATATAAAAAAACCGCTTAACGCGGTTTCTTTTATACAAAGCACTCAGCTGATCAAACAACACCGCGAGGTAGGCGGCAATCGTGATCTTTGCGAGCAAGCTCAACTATCCAAAGCTCTTCTGCTGTGTAGCCTTCTTCGTTTTGTGTGATCACGGTGAAAGGCGCTTTTTTCTGTGCTTTTACAGGAGCAGCTTTTTTAGTTTTTTTAGCAGGTGCTTTTACTGCAGCTTTTTTTGTAGACTTACCAGAGCTTAATTCTTTAGTCAGCTCTGCTACATCAGCTAGGCGCATGTTCTTGCCGCCATCAATGCTATACCAGCCAGGTTTAGTTGTTATTTCAGGTTTTTTACCGTTGGCAGCTTCATATGCAGCTTCAAAGGCAGATAACACTTCTGTTTTGTCTAGTTTGCTCATCAGAGACCCTATACGTTGTTTACACAGATAAAGAAGAGATATTTATACCTATTTTAGAACTGTTTTTCAATTTTTTGCGATTTTCCTTTCATTTTTAGCGCATAACCGCCAAAATTTGTACAAAATTCAGTGCAAAGTAAGGTAAGTAGTATGCAACGTAGAGAATTTAATCAATTATTAAACACCCTGTTAAAGCCAGAAACCATTAACGATTTTTGTCCAAACGGGCTTCAGGTAGAAGGTAAAGATGAGATACGCACCATAGTAACGGGTGTAACGGCAAGCCAAGCACTTATTGATGCCGCGATTGAAAATAATGCCGATGCCATTTTGGTACACCATGGCTATTTTTGGAAAGGCGAGTCACAACCTATCACTGGCATGAAAAAACGTCGTGTGGCTGCGCTTTTAGCTAAAGACATCAATTTATTTGCCTATCATTTGCCATTAGATATTCACCCTGAAATGGGTAATAACGCACAGCTGGCGCAATTGCTCGATATTGAAATTGAAGCAGGCCTTGAGCCAACTAACATCAGTGTAGCGATGAAAGGACGTTTAAAAACACCGTTAACGGGCAGTGAATTTGCTAAAAAAATAAGCCAAGTGCTTAAGCGCGAGCCACTAACGAGTTTAGTACGTACTGATAAAATTGAAACCATCGCTTTGTGTACAGGTGGCGGGCAAGGGTATATCGACTTAGCAGCCGAGCAAGGTATTGATGCTTACTTAACTGGTGAGGCATCAGAGCAAACCATTCACAGCTCACGCGAGCAAAATATCGACTTTTTTGCCGCAGGCCATCACGCCACCGAGCGCTACGGTATAAAAGCATTAGGCGAATATCTTGCTAAGCAACATGGCTTTGACGTGACATTTATTGACATAGACAATCCTGTGTAAACACCTAGCTTAAAAGTAATTTTATAAATAACCTACTTGTAACGTATTTAGGGTAGGTTATTTAAAATATAGCGTTCTAAATAGCTAATTTAGCAAACTATGGTAAGTCAGTATGTTGATTTTTTATATACCCGCATACCCTTTTATCCTTTTTGTGAGTTAATTATTTTTGGCTTTATACATCCAAAAAATTGAATAAACGTAATAGGTATCAACTTACGCTCAAAGCCACGATTACATCCATTCTTATATTGCAAAAAACACAGATCTTTCGCTGTACTTACCTCGTTTAAATTACAATGTTACTTTGCTTGCTACTAAGGTAGTTACTTTAAAGGAATGAAATGGAAGGGGTATTAGCTTTAATTGAGCAGTACGGGTTGTTGGTTTATCTGTTATTTTTTGGTTATTGTGCGTTAAAAAGTGGTTGGCTACCTTTGTTCGCAGGCTATGCTGCACATACTGGCGCACTAGATGTTGGTTTTGTTGCTTTGGCTGCTTTTATGGGTGGCTACTTGGGCGATGAATTACCCTTTGCTATAGCAAGAGCGTATGGCGCGGCATCGCTTGAAAAACCAGGCCGCCTTGGTCGATTATTTAAAACAGCCAGTGAGCTTGCTGAACGCCATGGCACAGCCTACATTTTTTTATATCGTTATCCTAAAGGATTACGCACGATTGGTGCCCTTCCCGTAGGGCTTAAAGCAATTAGTTGGCGCCGTTTTAGTGTGTTAAATGGATGCTCTGCACTGCTATGGGTTATTGTTTTAGTCGGTGGAGGCTACATTTTCGGTGCTACTTTTGATGCTTTAAGTGTTGAGAATTTAACAGCACTAAGTCTGCTACTTCTTTGCGTATTTTTAGTGACACTGTACCGGCTTTGGAATAAAACAGCTGAGGTTAAGACCCTCTAAGAATAACAAAACACCCAACGCTACTATAAACGAATATTCAGTTTGATTTTTTCATAACCCTCTGTGTAAAACGCAAATAATTGCGGTTTTTTAGGGGGAATTTACCCAGCGTAATAAGCGTTAACTTAATTAAAGTGCTTCAGGGTTAATTGTACGGCGTACATTTATCCACGCATTGCCAATAACTTCATGAGCATACTGGGTGACTACTAGTAGTGCTTTTGCATTGGGTATGAGTTGTTTATACCAAGGGAAAGCGGCAAAGTTGTGGTAGTCGGTTGCGGCAGGGATAACGTTAATGCCTTGCGCATTAAATAAATTTTTTGCTCTGGGCATATGGCTTACTGAGGTGACTAAAGCGACCTTGTAATCAACGAGTTTTGAGGCTAAAAGTTTTGCCTCTTGGGCGGTATCCATTGCGTTTGGATTTTGCACAATACGATTTTTATTAATACCTAAGCTAATTGCGGTTTTATACATTAACGCGCTGTTGGTGACTTTCTCATACCCCCCACCTGAAACAATCAGCTGCGCATGAGGATAAATGTTAGCAAGTCTCATTCCTTCCACCAAACGGGTTAACGCACAATTACCTAACTGACTGTTAGCACTCAATGCAGGGTTGGGGTTTATGTCACAGCCAAGCACCACAATTTTATCTAAATTGGGGTGTTTAAGATAATTAAATGCTAATGAGGTTGGTTGGCTATTTTTAATCAGTAAGTTGGCCACCAAAGGGGTGCTGGCAAGTAGCAAAGTTACAAGGCTCATTAAAGATAAAGCGATTGCGACTTTTCGTTGTTTGAGCGCAAAAATAAGTAATATTAGGCTTACTAAACCCAACAAAGGTAACGGCATGAGCAAGCCGCCCAGTATTTTTTTTAGTTCAAACATAATGAGCAACATGGTTAAGTATATTTATTAGCATGTTACTCATAAGTTTAAGGTTTATCGACCGTTATTTAATTTACAGGTGTTTAAAAAGTGACGATAAACTGGATTGTCTTTCATATCTTTTTTCATCGCTAAGTACATTGGACGAGTTAAACCAAGCGCGCCCAGTGGAATTGACTTAATTAACCCTTGGCTTTCATACGGGGTTACTAACCAATCGGGTAAGGCGGCCACACCCATACCTGCACTGACTAATTGAAATATAAGTAAACCTTGATCAACCGTCTTTAGCGTACCGTCAAAACGCGCATTTTGGATGAAATGCTTAAATATATCCTGGCGCTCACGCGGAATAGGGTAAGAAATAATAGTTTCGCTTTTCAAATCAAGCGCAGTTACATAGGCTTTTTTCGCTAAGTCGTGATCTGGTGCCACAATCAGTTTCAGCTTAAAGTCAAACAAATGGGCGTATTCGAGTTTGTCAGGGTCGCGAATATCTGATGTAAGCACGAGATCTAATTCATCATTTAATAAGTCTGGGATAGCGTCGTAACTAAAGCCACGCTCGTAATCAATTTTTATATCAGGCCAAAAGTTATTAAATTCTTTGATAGTAGGCAATAACCAATGAAAACAGGCGTGACATTCAACGCTTAAACGCAGCTGCGAAATAGGCTGGTTTAGGCTTTCTTTGAGTCGGCACTTGGTGGCTTCTAATTTAGGTAATATTTCGTGTGCTAATTCAAGTAATAACATACCTTGAGGTGTAAATCGGACTGGCTGAGTTTTACGCTCAAACAACTGGCAGTCTAATTTGTTTTCTAAATCTTTGATTTGATGTGATAAAGCTGACTGAGTTAAAAATAGTTCGCGGGCTGTATTGACGAGAGAACCCGTTTCTTTAAGGGTAGCAATTGTTTTTAAGTGTTTAATGTCAATCATCTTTAATAATTCTCAAGGGAAAAGTGAGTTTGGCTCAGATTGACTACATACTACGCCTTTACAAAAAACGTTTCAACGTCTAGATGGCTAAAATGATCTATTATTTACTAAAATATGCCCTTAAAGTTAAATTATCTAATGTGGGTACTTTAGTTGTTACTGGTTTGATGAGTTTGGCATGAGTTTAGCTCAAGTTGTATTGTTGGGTTATGCAGCGGCTATTAAAAGCGCGTTATGGGCAGGGCAGCTTAATAAATGGCACTGGTTTTTAAGAGGGATAAGTAATTATCACAACGCGCAATAACAGGTATGTTTTTAATGGGCTAAAGCTTAAAGAGCAACAACATGTTTTATTACTTCAAAACTAAGCGCTTAAATAAACGAATGGGTATTACGGGGCTTACTTTTTACACCTTTTTGGTTGTGAAAAAGTAAGCCTTTTGATAACAGCTACTACAGCGGTTTGTGGATAAGCTTAATGGCGTGTTGTGCTGTAACTGGTTTTGACTTTAAAAAGCCTTGCCCGTAATTACATTGGGTGGCTTGTAAAATACTTAGTTGCTCTTGGGTTTCGATTCCCTCAGCCACAACTTCAAAGTTTAGTGATTGCGCTAATGAGAGAATGGCCTCTACTAATGGGTTATTGGTTTTGTTGAGGTGATCGATAAAGCTTTTATCTATTTTTAAAATATGAATAGGTAATTGGTGTAAGTAACCAAGTGCTGAGTATCCAGTACCAAAGTCATCTAAGCATAACTTTACTTTAAGTGGGGCTAGCCCTTCTATTATTTGAGTTGCTAAATCAAGGTTAGCAATAAGCCCTGATTCAGTGATTTCTAAACACAACGACCCTAAAGGCAGTTGGTATTTATTATATAATGCGTGAACTTGGGCAACAAAGTCGAGGCTGGCAAAATGACGCGATGACACATTGACCGTTACTTTTAAAAAGCGATGCCCTAATGTGTGCCAGTGCGCAATATGTTGTGCAGCGAGGTCAAGCAAGTGCAAATCGAGGTTAATAATTTGCCCGGTGGTTTCGGCTATCGGAATAAATTCATTTGGTGGCACAAACCCTTTTTTGGGATGGTGCCATCTCACTAATGCCTCAAAGCCGACAACTTCGCTTGTCGCTATAGTAAAAATAGGTTGAAAATAAAGCTCAAATTCGTTGTGTTCAATGCCGTGTTGTAAGTCGTTTTCTATATCGGCATGTGTTTTGAGCTTTTTACGCATGGTGTTATTAAAAAACTTAACTTGGCCACGCCCGCTTGATTTAGCTTCGTACATAGCGGCATCGGCTTGCTGTAATAGCAAATAGGCTTTATCGTCGCTGCTTTCACTAAAGGCGATGCCAATGCTGGTTGATGCTTGCAATAAATGACTATCCACATTAAGTGGCTTAGCAAGGGCTGTGTTTATTCGTTTTAACGCTTCGCTAACCTGGTTTCTGTGCGTGATGTTTTCCATAAAAATAGCAAATTCGTCGCCACCAAGGCGTGCAAACGTATCAGTGTTTCTTACGGTGCCTTTTATTAGCTCACAAATTTTAATTAAAAAGTGATCGCCAACCTCATGGCCAAGCGAATCATTGATACTTTTAAATCGATCAAAATCTAAATAAAGCAAGGCATGGCTCGTGCCTTTTTTAACACGCGATAAACGCAAAATTGCATGTTTAATACGCTCAATAAGTAACGAGCGATTAGCTAGGCCTGTTAGCTCATCATGCAATGCTTTGTGTTCAAGCTCTTGCCTTGCAAGCTGCCTATCTATGGCCATACTAATTTGCCTACTCACGTAGGTTAAAAGAGCGCTGTCGTGTTCGTTGTAATGCAGCTTTTTATCGTAACTTTGAACAACAATTACACCGCTTATTCTATCATTTGCTTTAAAAGGCACACCTAGCCAAGATTCAGAAAGACGGCCAACAAGTTTAAAGTCGCCGTTATCTATATGTTGCTGATAATCGTTTTGATTTAATAGCAGTACACGGTCTGATTTTAGTAGGTAATACGAAGCTGTGTCTTTTAATTGCTCTTTTGATATTTTTTTGTGGGCGTGCGTTTGAATGCCTTCTTCAACGATGTAAACCAAATCGAGTATGTCTACTTGCTTATCGTAAAGGGCAATAAAAAAGTTATCTGCAGGAAGTAAGCTATTTATTATGCTGTGAAGAGACTCAAAAAAGGTATCTAGGTTACTGGCTTTATACGTTAAGTTAGCTATTTGCAGTAAGCTGTTTTCAAGCTTTTGCGCATCATTTAACTGTTTTACTGTGTGCTTTAAGCTATTGACCGTGTTTACTTGGTTTAGCTTAGCACTTAATAAATGTGCAACCGTGGTTAATATTTCTAGGTGGGCGTTTGTGAAGTAGTTTTTTATTGGATGTTCACAATCAATAACCCCTAAAACATGATCCTTGTATATAAGTGGAACGCACAACTCTGATTGAGCAGGGCGCTCATCAGCAATGTAGCGAGGGTCTTGTGTTACATCGCCAATAATAATAGCTGTGCCTGTACGGGCAACATAACCGGTTATACCTTCGTTAAAGCCAATAACTTTGCGCTCTGCTTGGTATTCGTCCCTGGCGTGGGTTATGCCCATAGAAGCGACTTGATTTAGCTGTAAACGTGTTTCATCAGCCAGGTAAATAACACAATCAACAAACCCAAGGCGGTTTACTACTTGAGTGGTTACATAGTCAAATAACTCTTCTAGGGTATCGAGCTGTAATAAGCTTGAGGAAAACTGATTTATTATGCTGAGCTGTTCAGTTTTAACTTCGAGCGCTTTATAGGTATCGATATGATTCGACATAGGGTAATTTTATTCTTTTTATTTATGTTAGCACTGGCAAGTTAACATAAATAAAAAGCATGTTCAAAATAAAACGCTTAAACGAGTGTAATCGTCGTTAAACTTAAACCCAATAGCATTTTGCAGCACTCATAGAGGGGAATAGTTTAGATAACACTTTACTAGATCTTTCCATATGCCTATGATCGGATAAATTCAGCCGTGGAAAAAAGTAATGAGCATTAATACCGATTCAAAAAACACATTAACCATAACTCGTCCTGATGATTGGCATGTCCATTTACGTGATGGTGAGCAACTTAAAGATACAGTACGTGATATTAGCCGCTACATGGGCCGCGCCATCATAATGCCAAACCTTGTACCGCCAGCCACGTGTACTGAAACCGCATTATCGTACCGAGAGCGCATTATGGCAGCGAAACCTCAAGGGCAGTTTGAGCCACTAATGGTACTTTATCTTACTGATAAAACGACACCAGAAGAGATAAAAAAGGCAAAAGCAACGGGTAAAATATTTGCAGCTAAATTGTATCCAGCGGGTGCAACCACAAATTCAGATTCTGGCGTAACATCGGTTAAAAATATTTATCCGGTGTTAAAAGCAATGCAAGAAGTTGGCATGCTGTTACTCGTCCATGGTGAAGTAACCGACTCGTCTATTGATATATTTGATCGTGAAAAAGTGTTTTTAGAAACTATTCTAGGCGATGTTGTCGCTGACTTCCCTGAGCTTAAAATTGTTCTTGAACACATAACAACGAAAGATGCGGTAGAATTTGTAGAAAGTGCCTCTGATAACGTAGCCGCTACAATTACTGCGCATCATTTACTATACAACCGTAACCATATGTTAGCAGGGGGCATTCGCCCACATTATTATTGCTTACCTATATTAAAGCGAAACATTCATCAGCAAGCACTTATGGCGGCGGCAACGAGTGGCAATAAAAAATTCTTTTTAGGCACTGATTCAGCGCCACATTATAAAGATAAAAAAGAAGCTGCATGCGGTTGTGCAGGTGCTTACACTGCACATGCTGCTATTGAACTTTATGCTGAAGCTTTTGAAGAGGCTGGTGCGCTTGATAAGTTAGAGGGCTTTGCAAGCCATTTTGGTCCAGATTTTTATGGCTTAGCACGTAACACCGACACTATTACCTTAGAAAAATCGCCTTGGACAGTGCCGGCAAGCTACTCGTTAGGTGACTCTGAAGTAGTACCAATCAAAGCTGAGAGCGTTATTGACTGGCAAGTTAAATAGTAATATTTAAACACTAAACTTTAAACCACCTTAAATTCAAGGTGGTTTTTTATTTTAAGTGGCTAAAAAACATACTGATAAAAACTATTTTAAAGCAATTGTAATCTGTTTATAAAAAATACAATGTTTTGCTTGTTATTTTCTATAAAAATTAAAAGGTTACACCGTAGTTAGTAAAACAATGAAACTTCAAAAATAAATCCTAATTAATAGAGCTAAAAAAATTTTAATGTGTTAATCTTAATTGGCTTTGAGTTTTTGCGTATTGAATTACGGTATTGTGCTGCGTTTAAGGTTACCGGTTTGGTTATTACTTCTTCCTGTACTATCACCTCCAGTTTTTTGGGCATTGACTCAGGGAGGATATTGCCATAATTATATGGCTGAATTTTAATTATTGACTTACAGGAAAATTTAGTATGTCGGTTACTGGTAAAGTAAAATTTTTCAACGAAGCTAAAGGCTTTGGTTTCATTGAACAAGAAAATGGTCCTGACGTGTTTGTACATTTCAGCGCAATCACTGGTTCTGGTTTTCGCACTCTTAGCGAAGGTCAAACAGTGACTTTCAGCATCAAGCAAGGTCAAAAAGGCCCTGAAGCTGAGAACGTAGAAGTAGCATAATTTATTATGTGAACCTAAGTTTATCGTGGTGAAACACTAACCTGTTTCACCATAATTCTTAAATAATTATCAACTCTATTTTTAATTTCTCTGTATTGCCTTTCATTTCTGATATCCGTTATTCATATTTTTAACTCCGATATACCAAATTAAACTTAAACCTTTATGGCTAGTCCGTTGTTGGCCAATGATCGCCTAGCGATTTAAATTTAGTCTACTGCTTGATGTAAGTTTAATTATATTGAGTTCATTAAAGTGCGTAAGATTGATATTTCTCCATGGAAAAATATAAAAAATCGGCAGGATATTAATGATCAGTAGAAACAAAAAACACAGGTGTTAATAAAAATGATTCTTTGTAATCTATTTCCCCTCCTTTGTATTGCTTTTTAGATAATCGGCACGTCCTTATTACTATGCGACGAATGCGCGAATAATAACGATTAGCTGTATTTTTAGCTTAAAAAGTCTCAAAAACCACTAAAAAAGAATATTCGGGACAGAAAATAAGCTTATTTTTAATTTTTTTTCAGCCACGATTAAGTTAATTTTAAATGTTATATTTTTGTTTACTTTAACTAGGTGGTTTATCAGTATTCTTACTATATCTGGCTTTGCTGAAATTGCATTTGTCACGTTGGTTACGATAATGTTAATTTTTTTGTGTGAGCCCTTTAAATATCTTACAAACAAGCTGATTTATTTATAGGTTATGCGAAACATGAAGTTGACATGACTTAATGCATTTAGCATTATTGGTAAGTTGATATCTATTAAAAGATATCAGGGTTGTCTTCCCCTTGCGGGTTGATAATTAAATTATAAAAGTAACATTACTTAATTGGTTGGGAACTATGTCTGTTAAAATCAGAAAGAGTCTTGTAGCAACTGCGTTGGTTGGCGCTTTTGCATTTGCAAGCAGCAATGTGATTGCAGATCCTTTGAATGACGTGCAAAAAGCAGGTCAAACAATTCAAAAGGCTGCGGTTAAGTCTCAAACTAAAATTGACAATGTATATGGTCAAACTCAGGAGCTAATCGCTGAGTACCGTAGCATCGTTGATGAGACTGAACTTATGAAAGTGTACAACGATCACGTAGCACGTTTGGTCGCTGACCAAAATGCGTCTATCGCATCGTTCGATCGTCAAATCGCGACTATCGATAACACTAAACAAAACGTTGTGCCTTTGATGTATCGCATGATCGATACGCTTGAGCAATTCATCAAAGCGGACGTTCCATTTAACCTTGAAACTCGTCTTGGACGTGTTGAAAGATTACGTGAGATCATGGCATCTGCATCTGTAACAACGTCTGAGAAGTTCCGTCAGGTACTTGAAGCGTACACTGTTGAAACAGCATACAGTTCAGCTGTAACTGCTTCTCAAGGTACTTTAGATGTTGATGGTCGTAGCATTAACGTTGATATCGGTCGTTTAGGTCGTATCACTTATGTAGCGCAATCATTCGATCTAAAACACGCTTGGGTGTGGGATAACAACACTAAACAGTGGAAAGAATTAGGCGAAGAATACCTAAAACCTGTTAAAGAAGTGATCCGTATGGCGCGTAAGCAAGCCACACTAGAACTTGTTAAACTACCAATTTTTGGCGCGGAGTAATCAATAATGAAGAAACTATTTAAAGGTTTTGCTGTTGCAGCAGTACTGTCTGTTTCTGCCGGTACCGCGCTTAATGCACATGCAAATACTGATGCTTTAGATAAAATTCTTGAGCAAGTAAAGCAAGAGCGTATCTCTGAAGGAAAAATCAATAAGCAACGTGAACAAGAGTTCTTGTCAGATCGTGCTGATAAGCAAGCGTTACTTAACAAAGCGAAAAGCCAATTAGCTGCTGAAAAAGCACGTGGTGATCGTCTTAGCAAAGAATATGCACAAAACGAAAATACTTTAGCGGAAAAAGAGCAAGCTCTTCAAAACGCGCAAGGTACGTTAGGTGAAATGTTTGGTGTTGTTCGTCGTGCAGCAGCTGACGCGATTGGTTCAATTGAAGCATCTTTAGTAAGTGCTGAAAAACCAGGTCGTGCTGAAGTACTTCGTTCATTAGCTGCGGCTAAAGAACTTCCAACAGTTCGTGAGTTAGAAGAACTTTGGATTTCACTTCAAACAGAAATGACTGAGTCAGCTAAAGTTTCAACGTTTGAAACTGAAGTTGCAGGTCTTGACGGTAACCCGTCAATGAAAAAAGTAACACGTATCGGTAACTTCAACTTAGTTACAGACGACGGCTACTTAATCTACTCACCAGAGACTAAATCTATCCAGCCTCTAGGTAAGCAACCTGACAGCTATATCCTTAAAGGTATTTCTGATCTAGAAGGTACTTCAGCTGATAACTACGCTGGCGTATTCGTGGATCCTACACGTGGTGCAATTTTACGTATCAACACGCAGAAGAAGTCTCTTATGGAGTACTACGAGCAAGGTGCTGAAGTTGGTTACATCATCACCGTATTGCTTGCTGTAGGTCTTTTAATCTTCTTAGTACGTTTCGTTGATTTAGCGCTTACTACTTCTAAGATCAAAGCTCAGCTTAAGAACTTGTCTACACCGAATACAAACAACCCATTGGGTCGTATTCTTAAAGTGTACTCTGACAACAAAAATCAAGATGTTGAAAACCTTGAGCTTAAACTTGATGAAGCGATTCTACGTGAAACGCCACGCATCGAGGCGGGTATTAACATCATCAAGATCCTTGCTGCTATCGCACCATTACTAGGTCTACTAGGTACGGTAATCGGTATGATCCTAACGTTCCAAACAATCACATTGTTCGGTACGGGCGATCCGAAGATCATGGCTGGTAACATCTCTCTAGCACTTGTAACTACAGCGCTAGGTCTAATTGCAGCACTACCACTTATCCTACTTCATTCAATTGTTGCAGGTCGTAGTAAGTCGGTACTACATATCCTTGATGAGCAAAGCGCGGGTATCATCGCGACTCACGCGGAGAAGGAGAAAGCCTAATGCTAGTCCTGATGGAGATCTGGGAATCTATCAGGGATTTTGTTGGCACAGGCGGCCAGGTTTTATACGTGGTCGCGATAGCACTCTTTCTTATGTGGGTTTTAATGATTGAGCGCTATTGGTTCTTACTTGCTGAGTTTCCTCGTTTAACGAAGGAAATTGTAGCTAAGTGGGATGCCCGCCAAGACACTACGTCTTGGTACGCACACAGAATCCGTGAAGCATGGATTTCTGAAGCGTCTGAAAAATTAGATCAGCGTATGTTGTTGATTAAAACATTAGTAGCTGTATGTCCTTTAATAGGCTTACTTGGCACTGTTACGGGTATGATCGCGGTTTTTGAAACCATGGCAACCCAAGGTACAGGTAATGCACGTTTAATGGCATCAGGCATATCAATGGCAACAATCCCAACAATGGCTGGAATGGTTGCGGCACTATCTGGGGTATTCTTTAGCTCACGCCTTGAGGCAAGAGCGAGAATGGTGAAAGCCAAACTTGTAGATAGTATGCCTCATCACTAGAGAGAGAATTAAATATGGCACGTAAACAACGTTTTCGTGAAGAAGAAGAAGCAGCGGTAGATATGACGCCAATGCTTGACATCGTATTTATCATGCTTATTTTCTTTATCGTAACTACATCGTTCGTTAAAGAGGCTGGTATCGAGGTCAATAAACCAAAAGCTGCCCAAGCTACGAAGCAAAAAAATGCTAACATTTTTATTGCAATTCGCAGTGACGGAGCAATCTGGATTGATAAACAGCAAGTTGATGTTGAACGTGTTTCAGCAAAAATCGAAAGTTTATTAGCAGAACAACCTACTGATGTTGTAATTTTGCAAGCTGATAAAGAAGCAAAACACGGCACAGTGGTTAAAGTGATGGACCAGATTAAAGCGACGGGTGATAACCTGAGAATTTCAATAGCTGGAGATCAGTAATGATTCGTTTTCTGTTTTCACTGATTGCAGGTGGGGCAGTTACTTTCGGCTTGTTCTACTTCATGGCATACCTCATCTCTGGTGGGGCTGACCGTAATACGGAACAAAAAGAGCAGATCATAGTCGAAATTATGACGAATCCGCCTGAATCTAAGGTGCAGGAGAGGAAGCGTGTACCGCCTCCGCCTCCGCCACCGCCAAAGCAGCCGCCTAAACCGCAGCCGCCACAGCCGGAAAATAGCAACCCAAATACTGGTGGCTTGTCATTTAATATGCCAAGTATCGATGTGGGAAGCACGGCCGGTGGACTAAGTGGTCCAGGTGCATTTGGACGAGATGGTGATGCGACACCTATCGTTCGTATTGAACCAAAATATCCAACACAAGCAGCACGTGATGGTAAAGAAGGTTGGGTTCAACTTTCGTTCACAATTGATGAGTTAGGTGGCGTGATTGACGTTGATGTTATCGACGCAGATCCAAAACGTATCTTTGACCGTGAAGCTAAACGTGCATTGCGTAAGTGGAAATACCGTCCTAAGATCATTGACGGGAAACCACAAAAGCAAGTTGGTTTACAAGTTCAACTAGACTTTAAACTTAACCAAGGCAACTAAGGAGGCGAGTAATGAGAAATTTTTCTAAAGTAACTGCACTTGCAATTCTTATGTCTGTGTCAGGTGCATCATTAACTGCACCTGTTTTAGCGGCGCCAGATTACGCAAAGATTGAAGAGCGTAAGAAAGCAAAAACTAAAATCATGGGCGAACGTACTGGTAAAAAAGTAATTAAAGCGTTTGATTTGTATAACGAAGATGATGTTGATGGTGCAATAGCGTTATTGAAAGAGTTAGATCCGTCTAATGACTTTGATAAAGCAACTGTTAATCGTTACTTAGGCAGCATGTACGCTCAAAAAGAGCAATACAAAGTTGCAATTAAGTATATGAAAGCAGCGATTGCACCGGATGTATTGAACTTTGCTGATCAGGCTCAAGGTTTAAAAACCTTGGGCGATATGTATGCGGGTACTGAACAATACAGTGCTGCCAAGCAAGCATATTCTGATTGGATGGACTTCACAGGTGAAGAGGACCCGAAAGTTTACACTCGTATTGCGCAAGCAAGCTATGAGCTTAAACAATTTGATCAGGTTCTTGAACCGGCAAACAAAGCAATTAAGTTATCTGAAGAGCCAAATAAAGCTCCTTATCAACTTAAATTAGCTGCCTATTTTGAGAAAAAGCAATATCAAGATATGGTTAAAGTTGCAGAAGAAATTGTTCGTGTATGGCCTGAAGACAAAAAGTCTTGGGTAGGTTTAGGTAAGTATTATTTACAAACCGAAGACTACCAAAAAGGTCTAGCAACTATGGAAGTTGCATACAAGAATGGTTACTTCGAAAACGAAGTTGAATACAAAGTACTGGCTAACTTTTATTCTTTAAACGAAATTCCTTACAAAGCAGCAGTAACGCTTGAAAAGGCTGTTAAAGAAGAGAAAGTAAAACGCACTAAGCAAAATATTAGCGCGATTGCTAGTAACTACCATCGTTCGAAAGATATAGAGAAAGCTGCTAAGTATTACGAAGAAGCTGCTAAATTTGATGACGACGCTGAGCTCTACCGCAAAGCAGGTTCATTACTTTTACAATCTGAAAAATTCAGCGCTGCTGTTGTTCGTTTGAACAAAGCATTAGAGCTTGGCTCTGATAAAAAAGGCACTATTTATTCAGATTTAGCTGAAGCGTTTTACTACCAAGGTAAGTATAAGCAAGCTTATGCTGCTATTACTAAAGCCATGGACGACCCAAGCACACGTAGGTTTGCTAAAGGTTGGGCTACATATATTAAAGATAAAGCCGCTCGCAACGGTGTTAAAATTTAGTATTTAATGTACTCTAGTATTTTTAAAAAGCCCCATTGGGGCTTTTTTTATTGGGATTGACATGAAAAAAACGCCTATTATTTCACTGCTATTTTGTTTGCTATTAACGTCTTGCTCTAAGCCTACGGATATATTTTCATCTTATGAAGAAGCGCAAAGCGCGTTAATATCACTTAATACGGCTTTAAGTGCGCAGCCGAATTCACAGGTTACACAGCTCAGTAATGAGCAGCTCCCTTTTACAGATGCTTATTTAGAGCGTCGCCACGCTATTTATCAGCAGCTAATGCAAATGCAGTTATCAGCAGAGCAAACCAATCAGGTTAATTATTTAGTTATTGCTGAGCGATTCCCAGAGCGCTATTTTGCATGGCCTGCACAAACAAATGTTTTGGCTAATATGCTCACTATGGCGAAAAATGATGCCCAGTATAAAAATATTGAGCAATGGTTAAGGTTTGTAAAATCTCAGCTAGAAGCTGCCGAGCAAAGTAATTTAAAGCTAAATAAAGTTGAACATAGTTATTTAAAAAAGTACGTGCAACAAGCCATAAATCGCACTAACACACCGGTTGAACTTAATGCAGCGTTGAGTGAGTTAAACAATTATTTGGCGGACTATAAGCCAAGAGGCAGCATTGGTTTATCAGGCCTTGCTAATGGCAGTCAGTGGTATCAAAGTAAATTAAATTATTTTGCAAATGCTGTGCTCTCACCGCTTGAGTGGCTAAGTCGTATTGATAGCAAATTCAAATCAATGCAGAGTCAAAAACAGCAAACAACGGTAGAAGCCTCAAATGCCTCACAGCTTACCACATTACTTTTAACTGATTCGAAAATAGCGGGTTTAGACTGGTTAACGGGTTATACGCTATTACCTCTGAGGGCTAACGCTTCACAATTAGAACCAGCCGATGAATTGCTCTATATGGCTATGATGGAAACTGATCTAGGGGTGCATTATCACGCTTGGACATTGTCACAAGCACGCTTAAATTTACTTAAACGATTAAACATAAGTGAAGAGGAAGCGACTTTATTAGTTGAAGATATTCTTTTTTATCCAGGGCAAGCGTTTAGTTTTGCTCCACAACTACTTAATTAAACTTTAGTGCGCTATTAACTAGCGCACTGATCACATCGCTGCGCTGCTGGGTCTTGCTCTAAGCGCTGCGCTGATATTTTTTCCTCACAGTCGCAACAGTAACCATACTGGCCAATGTCAATTTGGCTTATTGCCGCTTCAAGCTTATTCATACGCTCAATCAAGAGATTATACTCGGTGCCTAATTGCTGAGCTGCTATATCAAGCCACTCTTCATTTGAGGTACGGGTTAGTATACAAAGCAAATTTTGATGTGTAGGGTGTGTAGATTGTGATAGCAAGCTTAATATAGTCGCTTTAACACTTTCAATTTCATCGTTTAGTCGTTGCTGATGATGCATTAGCAGTATAACCCTTAAATTAGTACTCAGTGATACTGCTATTATCTAGTTAGATTATCTTAGATGTTATGATTTGTATCAAATTGTGGCGCTTTCGCATACTTCTTTAACACTTCGGCTACTTCATCCTTGGCTTTTAAACGACGAATTTCATCAAATAATAGTCCTGCTTGTGGATATTGGCGTTTTAAATAACCAAGCCATTGTTTTGTTCGAGATGCAAAGTATTTAGTATCTTTGCTTGCTGTTTGGTGCATAGATGAATGAATAATATGGTGTAAAATATTTTCCCATGTCAGTTCACTGTAGCTTTCTTTATTAACCTGCGCTTTAATTTTTCTTGCTAGATCAGGATGTGAAAGCGCGCCACGACCAATCATTAAGTCAGTGCAACCGCTGCGCTTTTGGCATAAAAGGGCATCTTCTACCTGCCAAATCTCCCCATTGGCGACCACTGCAATTTTTTTATCTTTGACCAAAGGAGGGATTTTTTCCCAATAGGCGGGTGGATTGTAGCCATCGCGTTTAGTACGTGCATGTATAGCAATGCTGTTAGCACCAGCGCTAACAACGGCATCGACAATTTCTTGGCTGTTACTATCATCATCAAAACCTAAGCGAATTTTAGCACTTACTTCATGCTCATCATCAACGGCATCCCTTACCGTTTTTATAATCGAGTACATATGATCTGGATCTTTGAGTAATACAGCACCGCCTTTGCTTTTATTGACAGTTTTTGCTGGGCAACCAAAGTTTAAATCAACACCATGAGAGCCTAAGCCAACTGCTTTTACTGCATTTTCAGCAAGGGTTTCAGCTACTTGGCCTAATAACTGAATGCGAACTGGAGTACCACTACGAGTGAGCCCCGCATTTTTAAGTTCAGGGCAATAACGGTGAAATACTTTATCTGGAAGGCAAGTATCTACAACACGGATAAATTCGGTCACACAAAGATCGAAGCCACCTATGTCGGTGAGTAGTTGGCGCATTTTAAAGTCAACGACACCTTCCATCGGTGCTAAAACAAGTTTCATAGTGTGATTAATTTATTACTGAAAAAGAGCGCCAGTTTACCTGTAAATCATAAATTGATAAAACGCTTATTAGGGTTTATAGTTAGTTTACTAAGTTATTTTTGAAAAAATAGATAATGTGAAAGTTTTTAGTTTTATGCAGGTCTACTTGTATAATGATGTTCAACAAGTTTAGAAGGTAATAAAAAATGAATACAATAAAGAAAAATTCAATTGCATTAACACTCGGCGCAGTGGTTGTTGGCAGTGCAAGTATGGCCAGTGCAGATGTACAAGCCAACCCATTTGAATTTCAACAAATGGTAGCTGGTTATCAATTAGACGCTGGTGAAGGCAAGTGCGGCGAAGGTAAATGTGGCGGCGACGCTAAAGCGAAAAAAGAAGGCAAGTGCGGCGAAGGTAAATGCGGCGGTGATGCTAAAGCGAGTCACGGGGGCGGGTGGGGGGTGGCGGGGGGGGGGGGCAGTCTGGC
>NZ_PNCV01000006.1:0-38865 GCF_005886925.1 Pseudoalteromonas sp. S3260 | reverse complement strand
TTGCCTGTTAATTAGGCGTTAGCCTTACAAGGAGTATGGTAGTGGAATCAACGTATATTTATATAATTATCGCTTGCTTAGTGATCTGGTTTATCGAGCATAAAGTAAACTTATCTACTTCGCACAAAGCGTTAATAGAAGATGGTGATAACGTTATAATTAATCCAACTATGTTGTCACGCTGCTATGGTTTTTCATCTAAAGTTGTAGCTAAATCTAATATTACAAAAATTCAACTCGCAAATAATTGTGTTAGTTTATTCACAGAAAGTAATAACGCCATAGATATTTGGTTACCTAAAAAATATTGCAGTAATGTTGCTGAACGTGCAGAGAAATATTTCAAAAATGCGAGTTTGGTAAAAGTGTAATGCTAACAAGGGCTTAAAACGGAAAAAATACAGTTGGCTATTTTCACTCCGTTCAATATTTTAGCTAACAATTTTTTGCCCTTAGCATTAAGGAGTTAATTTGGATAGTCTATTGAAAATAACATCGCTACTTAATTTTTTAATTTATACCGTTGTGGCAATCTTTATTCTGATATCTTAGGGTGAATTTTATGAAAACCATTATTGGTTTTTAATTGCTTTTTTGGGTGTTTCTATAGCAGCGTCAAACTTAAAGCCCGTTAATGATGTACTTGTTGGTATTCTATTCTCAGGGCTTACAGCTAATCTCTTAATAGTTGCCTCGGTATCAACAGGTATGAAAATCAATAGTGCTACATTTTTGATTTTTTTCGGGTACTTATGCGCAGGCTGCTTTTCTGTATGGTTCTTTATCGCACGGAATAAGTATCAGAGTTTTAATGCTAACAAGTGACTATGGTGCTCAATGTCCTCTCATAGCACACAGGCATACTTCGGCAAAGAGCGATGAACGATCATTCTGGTGAGTCGTTTTTAACTTAGTAAGAATAAAAAGAAACCCTCCCTTTTTTACATAGCGAAATAACCTACATTAAGCATAAAATTTATAGCTGGCAATAACTTACACTATTTTTTATTAATATAAGTTAATAAAATGAGGGCATTTTCACGCTTGAATTTGGAAAGTGTTAACTGATAAAGCGGTTATATGTACAAGGAGTTATGGTGAAGAAATTCTTCAAATATCTAGGTTTTGGAATTTTAAGTGTTGTTATATTTTTCATTGGTATTGGAGTTGCTGAACACCTTAGTAAACTTAACCACTAGTTGTTTATTTTACTGAGCATATTTTTAGGAGTAGCCTTTGAAGTACATAACTATATTTTTAGTTCTTTTACTGGTTGGTTGTAATAGTACTAATGAAGCGGCAAATTCAAGTACTGTATATACCAATGCACAAACAGATTTACCTGCTAAATGGGTTGTGAAGATTGAACCAAAATATCCTGAAGATGCGGCTAAAAATAGCGTAGAGGGCTACTTAAAATTCAAAGCAATAGTGAATGAAGTTGGTACGTTAAAAAGAGTTGAAGTAATTGAATCTGCTCCTAAAGGTGTATTTGAAAAGGAAGGTTTACGGGCTTTAAAGCTATGGCGATTTAAGCCTGCGTTATTAAATGGTAGGCTGGTTAAGGTTGAGTACGCTGGTACTCTCGAGTGGAAGTTATAATGTCTTTAGGGATGAGCATATCATGGAGATCTAAGCAACCTAAACAAAAACGATGTGATAGGTGTGAACTGTATTATTCTGAATTCTTAGATAAATGTACGCATTGTTCCGATTTAAACGAAGCACAATTACTTATGCTTAAGGCTAAACACCAAGAATCTCTTAAACATAATGCTAAGCTTGGTAAATACTTATTTATAGCTGCTGCAGTAATTGGTGTATTACTTTTTGTTAGTTTTTTATGGTAGCAGCGTTGGGTTTTTCCTTAAGTGGAGTAGGGTAAGTTAACAGAGAAAAAACCTTTAATACATTCAGCCTAAAAATTTATATCCATCCGATAACTTTTAAATTAATCACACAGAACTATCCGTCCACGTAATATTTTTTGTTATTTAATTAAACCTAAAACTCCTTGATTAACTAAATAAGTCTGCGCTTCATCAGTATGGGGCTTAAACTTTTTCCAGCGGCCTATGGCCTTGTTGTTAAGCGGTTGGCGTACTTGCATTTTACTGGCGGTTGATACCGGTGCAGTGTTTAAGTGAAAATCAAGGCACTGTGGTTGCCAGTCTAAGTCGCAATAGCTCACTAACTCTTTTATCTTTTGCTCTGGTGTGGCTACAAGTTCTTCGTATTTTACTAGTTTAATATTGCTGTGCAGGGTGCTGAAGTGCTGCATCAGTTTATAAAAGCGGCTGTAAAATTTAGCAGTGTCGAGTAAGTCTAACGAGTAAGCATAATACGGGTTGTTAATAGTAAATAGCTGACGATAGTTACCAATACAGGTGTCCATGGGGTCGCGAAGTAGACAAATTATTTTGGCGTTTGGCAGGGCTTTGGTAATTAAATCGATATAAAAAAAGTTAAACGGTAGTTTATCAATAAAGTGTTTATGGCTGCCGGTTATAACACGCGTTGCTTCAAGGTAAGTGCTGCCAAGTTTTGCAAAATCAAGCTGGTAAGCTTGGCTTAAGGTGTCTGTATCGAGTACTTGAGGCGTGGGTGTTTGGCTAAGTTTTTTTACACTTAGGCCAAAGTCTTGCAGCTCGCCCGCTGATTGTACGTCGCTGTGGCTTGATAAAATGCGCTCAACTAATGTGGTGCCAGAGCGCGGCATGCCTAATACAAAAATTGGCTCACAGCTTTGGTTGCCAGCTGTTTGTTGGTTTTTGTATTTATCACTGAGCTGTTTAATATGTGAAAATAATGCCTCAGACGCTTGGTTATCAAACGCCTTATTAGCGAGTTTTGCTGTTTTACCTTGTTGTAACGCGGCAAAGGCTGCTGAAAAGTCGCCTAGGTCTTGATATTCTTTTGCGAGCGCATGACCTATATGCAGGTTAGCGTCAGGGTGATTGACCTGTTCAAATGCGTTTTTTAATCGCGCTATGTGGTTATTTTGCTCAGTGACTTTAGTTAAATCGGCTAAAGCAAAATGACTTTGATGATGAAGCGGATTCAGTGCAATGGCATTTTCAAACGCGTGCTGCGCCTTTTCAAACTGGCCTAAAAATTTAGCACATACCCCATAGTTATAATAAAACTGTGGCTGACGAGTATTACTCCTCTCAGCTATACTTAATGCGCATATAAAGTAATCAGCTGCTTGTTGATGTAAACCCGCTTGGGTGAGCGCCACGCCTAATGTATCGGCATCAAGTGCTTTACTAATATGTTCAAGCTTAACGCTGAGGGCGGTGCTTTTAGCTTTTTGTAAATCGCCGGTGAGGGCGTAACACTTGGCCAGTTGCGCTGTATATTCAATAGACTGAGTAAAGTTTAATGCTTTTTCAATTAGCTTTATCGCTTTATAAACTTGACCAACCTGTAAATTAACCATGGCGAGTAAAAAGTAGCCATCAGCAAAGTCAGGCTGCAGTGTCATTAGCTCAACCAGTGCTTTATGCGCTTGCTGAATGTTGCCTTGGTTTAGATTGTTTATAGCGCTTTGGTGTAGTTGCTTTAAGTTTGGCTGCATGAATACTCTTATAAATAATGTACTTACAAATAAAAAGGCTCAAATTAATTTAAGCCTCTTGATTGTACTTAAACTTATCGTTTAATTATATTTCCAACGTATCGTTTAATTATATTTCAAACTTATAGTTAAATTTAATGCCTACAGTAAGCGGGCGATTAACATAGTAACCATAGTTACGTTGTATGTCTGCGCCATTCGCTGTTGTAATATCCGCATCTGAGCGACGAACAGAGGTAACCGCATATTTATTAAATAGGTTATCTACATATAAAGTAGTCGACCACGCATCGGCGGTTAATTTAGCTGAAATATTACTTAAGCTATAACCTGGGAGTGCTTCACCGTTGTCACGTAGGCCTACTTTTGAAATTACATCACTTTGTGCGGTTAAACCATAGTTAATATCAAGGGTTTTGTCGTTAAACACTTCTGTTTGGTAGTTAATCCCCATAGAGAACTGGTGCTCAGGTGAGCCCGGTAAACGGTCGCCATCTTTTGCGCCATCAGTGCCATCGGCATTAAATAAATACGGAGCGTCTGAGGTTAGCTCTGCTTTTGTATAGGCATAAGTTGCATAGGCAGTAAACGAGTCTGATAAAATTGCACGCGTGGCAATTTCAATCCCTTTCGCATTTGCGCTACCAGCATTTGATAAGTAAGGTAATTGGCCTACTGTTGTTGCACCGGCAATTTGTGCGTTATCCCAATCTACATTGAATAGTGCGGCATTAAAGTGTAGCTGGCTTCTCATCCAGGTACTTTTAAAGCCTAGCTCATAGTTGGTGGTTGTATCTGCATCGTATAGCATTTCATCTGGTGTACCACAGCCTGTTTGTTGGTCTTCAGGTAGAGGTGTTGGGCAAGGCACTAAGCCATTTGAGCCACCAATTCTAAATCCTTCACTTATAGTGGCATACGCCATTACTGAATCTGTAAATTGGTACTTAGCATTAAATTTGAACAGATTACCGTTGTCACCAGCTTCGTTCTCTTCAAAGTTAACTGAAATTGCATCAGGTGCAGCACCTTCATACAAGGTATTTGCTAATGGGAAATCAAAAGCCGCTTTTGATTTTACGTCGTATTCGTAAAAACGCGCGCCAATGGTAATGTCGAGTTTATCGGTTACTTGGTAACCCACTTCACCAAAAAGTGCTGATTCAGTGACTTTGCTACCAGTAATTTCTAAATATTCTAAAGAGTCTGGTCTTAGCTGTGCGCCACCAAAGGTGTCAACCGCGAACTGATCAAAGCCTGGCGTGAACTCTCTGCTTGATGCGTCGGTATCGGTTTTGTTGTAAAAACCACCAACAATCCAGCTTAAATCGCTATCACTTTGTGAGACTAAACGCAGTTCTTGGGTAAAGGTGTCTTTTTCGTCAATTTCACGGGTATACGCTGAAAACGAAGGAAACTCTTCGTAGCCATAGTCTAAGCGAATTAAAAGATCAGTTTGGTCGCGTTGACCATCGGCGTCAAACTGTGAAATACCGGTAGCTGATACTAGCTCGGCAAAACCTAAGTCGGCTTTAAGTTCAAGGCTCAGTAATTGGTCTTCTTTTATTCGTGGCTCTTCATAACGGTACGCTGACTCGTATTTGCCAATGCGATCATTTAAGCCATTGTTAGCATTAAGGCTGTTGTGATGAACAATTGAGCGGCCTTCAGTGTCTTGCTTTTGATAGAAGTAGTTTAATGTGCCTTCAAATGACTCATTTACTTTGTAACGCAATGAAATACGGCCAGTTGTGGTTGTTTCACCGTTGGCGTCTTTTACATTTTTAAGATTGCTATTTACTACATCAAGGTTTGTCCAATCAGGGTCGGTAATCGATACACCTGGTTCACGAACGGTGTAGGCGTAGTCAATAAACCCTGGGTCTTCATAAATATTTAAGCTGGTACGAACAGCCAGTTTGTCTTCAATTAATGGTAAATTGAAAATAAAACCAGTTTCGCCACCGACCGAATCACTTTCTTGAGTTTGAAAAACATCACCAAATACTTCCCCTGAGGTGAAATCAAGCTCTGGTTCTTTAAGCATATAGCGAATAGCGCCGCCTAATGTACCAGCTCCATATAATGTGCCTTGTGGCCCAATAAGCACTTCCACGCGCTCTACATCAACAAGGCGCATATCGACCGATACTGGAATTTCATTAATATAAGTGGCAACAGTGCCACCATCTGATGAAGGGCCTGATGAATTAGTATTTAAACCACGGACTATAATAGGTGAACCGGCACGGCCACCTTGATCTGTAATTGTTAAACCTGGCACCCAACGTGCTACATCGGCCAGCTCACTGATGTTTTGATCTTTCATTACATCAGCATCGAGCGCGGTAATGTTAAGAGGCGCAGCTTGAATTGAGCCACTTCGGCGCGTTGCTGTAACCTCAATAACTTCAAGCGATTTGTTCTTTTCAATAACTTGCTCTTGAGCCACTGCATTACTGCTAAATAATACACCACTCAGTGCGCTTGATACAGCCAAGGTTAACAGGCTTGGTTTAAACATAAAAAGTGATCCTAGTTCAATAAAATGTGTTTATAAATGAGCGCTAATAGTATCAGGGTGTTTTAGTGATGGAAATAAAAATATGAATTTTAATTCACTTTTTTAGAATAAAAATGTAAAGGTGAGTTTGAGTGTTTCACACTGTATATTAAATGAACAAAGGCGTTGCTTTAAAATCAACCAAAATAATAATTGTGCCTAATATAGATAAAAACTGGATAATGAATAGTTTAAAACGTCATTACTTATATTTTTATAAACACTATAAAAATGAATATTCCCCCCCATAACCTTTATAATACATGTTTAATTATTGATAACACGAACAGCACAATTTAGTTGTGGCTGTGAGTCAGTTATATGAGGATTTATAATGTCAAAGCTGTTTTCACCATTGTCACTTGGTAAGTTAAGCCTAGAGAATAAAATTATTATTGCACCCATGTGCCAGTACTCGGCCAACAATGGCGCTGCAAGTGACTGGCATACCATTCATTTAGGTCAATTGAGTTTAAGTGGAGCGGGTTTACTTATTTTAGAAGCGACGGCCGTTAATCCCGAAGGGCGAATTAGTTACGCCGATTTAGGATTATGGGATGATACAACCCAAGCTGCATTAGCAAAAAGTTTAACGGCCGTAAGACAATACAGCCCAATGCCTATTGGTATTCAATTAGCCCATGCAGGTCGTAAAGCGTCAACCGATAAACCATGGGATGGCGGTGGGGCACTTATGCCCGATCACCTCAATGGTTGGCAAACGGTTGCGCCATCAGCCATTGCCTATGATGAAAACAGCCCCATTCCCAAAGCGATGAACCAAGATGATATAGATTCGCTCATAAGTGACTTTGTTAATGCGGCAAAGCGCGCTGACGAGTTGGGCCTTGATTTAATTGAAATACATGGCGCGCACGGTTATTTGCTACACCAGTTCTTATCGCCGCTGACAAACAAACGTGATGATCAATACGGTGGTAGCCTAGAAAATAGAATGCGATTATTACTCGACGTATTTAAAGCTGTAAGAGCGGCATTTCCAAGCAATAAAGCGGTGGGTGTACGTATTTCAGCAACTGATTGGGTTGATGGTGGTTGGGATTTACCGCAATCAATTGAACTGGCAAAAGCGCTTGACGCGTTAGGGTGTGACTTTATTCATGTAAGCACTGCGGGTTTAAGCCCTGAGCAAGATATACCTGTTGCTAAGAATTTTCAGGTGCCGTTTGCAACCGCCATTAAACAGGTTGTGAATATGCCAGTGATAGCGGTGGGTTTAATTACCGAGGCGCAGCAAGCTGAAAGTATTATCAGTGATGAACATGCTGATGGTGTTGCTTTAGCGCGGGGTATTTTATATAACCCACATTGGCCTTGGCATGCTGCGGCCGAGTTGGGCGCGCAAGTACAAGCACCAAAGCAATATTTGCGTTCAAGCCCACATGGCCAGCCATCCCCTATAAAATAGTGAATAACTTAATTGCAAAACCCAAGCAAATAGCGTGGGTTTTGTGTGTCTCAGTAGCTTAATATTTAATTAAATATTAAGCAGGAGTTGGCTGCTTTTTACTGTTTGACGTTGAGCTACCAACCGAGGCAATAATAACTAATAAAATAGCAAGCCACTGCCAAATGCTAAGTAGTTCACCTAAAATAACTAAGCCAGCGAGTGCTGCAATAGCGGGTTCAAGGCTCATCATAATGCTAAACCCTTGCGGCGACATATTACGCAGCGTGATCATTTCTAAAGTATAAGGTAAGGCACTTGAGAGTACCGCAATGGCAATACCTAACGGAATAATATCCCAAGTAAATGCAGCACTTTGTGATATACCACCATAAGGTACAAGCACAATAGCTGAAATGGTCATACCCATCGCTACTGTTGCTCCACCAGAGCTTTGGCTGCCGGTTTTTTTACCAAATAAAATATAACCTGCCCAACACGCACCCGCTGCAAGCGCTAAAATCACGCCAATTGGGTCTAAACTTTCTTGGCCTTTCATATCGGGTAACAGTAATAATATTCCGGTTATTGCGCAGGCAACCCAAAATAAATCACGCTTTCGTCTTGATGAAAATAACGCAACGGCAAGGGGCCCGGTAAATTCAAGCGCAACACCAATACCCAGTGGAATACGTTCAATGGCGTAATAAAATAGAATGTTCATGCCGCCTAGGCTCAGACCATAAATTAAGATGGGTAAACGCTGGCTTGCAACCGGAAAGTGTCTCCAAGGTTTAAAAATTAAACAAAGAATAGCGGCAGAAAAACCTAAACGTAAGGCCGTTGTGCCCTCAGGGCCAACAATAGGGAAAAGCTGCTTAGCCAGTGAAGCCCCAGACTGAATAGTGATCATTGCAAGCAATATGCATAAAATAGCCAGTAATAGCTCTTTGGTTGATTTTTGCATGGTCGTCCTTAAAAATTGCCACTTAATTGCGGCGCATATTACCTGCTTTTACCTACGCAGGTAAATGTAAATTAACGTTTTACATGGAGTTCCCAGTGATGAGAGGCTATCACTGGGCTGAATAAAAAAGCGTTACTCTTTTTAAGATTGAGGTGGCAGGTAATGAGGGCTGACTCATTGAGTAAAAATTTATAGTTCAGCTTTACTATCTGCAGGGTATATAACGCCCAATTGCGCGCGGGCGGTATCGAGTACCGTCATCACATCGCGTGAAAGTTGGTGGTTGTTAATATGTGACTCTAATGTGTTTTGCTCAATCATCTCAATAAAGTGCGCAACTTCATACTTCATAAAATGCTCATCAAAATCTGCACTTATTGTTTCTTTTTGGCCATTATTAGCGATGAATTCCACTTTTTTAAGTTGCGATACAGCTTCAATACGAATACGGCCTAACTCACCTTGTATTTCGGTGATGTTCTCGCCTTGCGATATTTTTGAATAACTAATTACCGCTTGTTTATCTGCATAATTTAAAAGTACATCGCCGGCACCATCAACACCGGTTTCTAGTAATACGCCACTGGCGTGCACACTGTTTGGTGCGCCCCACAGTGCTATAAGTAAATAAAGTGGGTAAATACCCAAGTCTACTAATGCGCCATTTGCAAATTCAGGTAAAAAGGTATTAGGGCGCTCGCCGTTTTTGAGCTTATCGTAACGAGACGAGTATTGGCTAAATTGGCCAATAAATTTACGCGGTGTACCAATTCTTTTTAATGCGTTTTTTAAAACAGCAAAGTTAGGTAAATGCGTTGTCATCATCGCTTCCATGTACAAACGTTGATGTTTTTGAGCAGCCGTTAAAATAGCAGTAAGCTCATGACTATTTGCTGCTGAGGGTTTTTCGCCAAGTACGTGTTTGCCCGCAGCTAAACATTGCACAGCATAGTCTTTATGCAGGCTATTTGGTGCGGCAATATACACCGCATCTACAAGCTCGTCTTGGCAAACAGCGTCAATGGAGGTAAATATTTTTGCTTGAGAGTGAGTGGGGTGATTAGCTAAAAATCGCTCAGCGCTACTTTCTGCGCGAGAACACACACCGTATAAATTAAAATTACTCAGAGTACTTGCCGCATCGAGTAGGGTGTCGCTAATAAAATTGGTACCTACAATCACAAAATTCATGTTTAGCCTTTTTATGTATTTTACACAGCTTTGCAGTTTAACAATATTTTGCTCTAAATGCGCGGGCAGAGCAGTTAAACCAGCGTTTTACACTGGCACTTAATGTGGCTTGTTCTTGATAACCTAACAGCTCGGAAATATGTGAAATAGAAAATTGGTTTTGCATTAAATAGTGTTCACATAATGCGCGGCGAGTGGCATCTTTTAGTTTTACAAAGCTGGTATTATGTTTTTTAAGTTCACGATGCAAGGTGCGAGGATGCATATTAAGTGCCGTTGCTATCGTTTGGTTTGAGCATTGAAAAAGGGGCAGCATGGGTCGAATAAGCGCACTTACTTGCGAAGGTAACGACTGAGTATGCGCATTATTAGCGGCTAAAAAGTTTAATGCAGCTTGTACTTTGTGTTGATCAGAAACATTAAGCGGCAATAATAAATCGTTTTTGGCGATTAAAATACCGGCGCTGTTTCTGTGTTCAATAACGTTACAGCCAAAGTGTTGATGATAAGCCCGTATATTTGCATCAATCTTTTGCGGTAAAAATACCTTAATGGGTTTACATTGATTTTGGCTCACTTTTTTTAAGGTAGCGAGCGCCAGTGCAATTGTTAATTCAATAACTTGATTTATAACAGGTAATGGCTTGAGTTTTATTTCGAATGATAAAAATATATTTTGGTCATCTTCAAGTGTATGCGTGATTAAATTAAGTGCGGGTGTATGTAAGTGCAGGAATTTAATTACCCATGTAAGCGCTTCACCTAAATCAGTTCCACTTTTAGCGGCGATAGCAATATGCCCTAAAATATCAAAACTTTGTTTGCTAGCGAGTTTAAGACCAAAACTTGGGCAGTTTAAGCTATGGGCGCAGTATTCTAAAAGTTCGGCATAATGGCGATAAGTTAAGCTTTGGGTTTCAAGGGAGTTTAACGTTACCTCAATAGCGCAATGGCGCATAATGTTTGCTGTATCACCACCTAGTTCGGTAATTAATGTATCAATTCCCTTTAAAGAAGTGGCTTTAATTAGGCTGCTCATAACAATTGCATTAGTGAAGAGGTGTCTAAAAATATCAAGTTTTTAGTAGATAATCCATGCAAAGTAGTTTTTTTAATGGGAGATATTTTATGCATACCACCTCATTTGATTACATTGTGATTGGCGCAGGCAGTGCCGGCTGTGTTGTTGCCTCGCGATTATCTGAAAATAAAAATGTGAGTGTGTGTTTAATTGAAGCCGGCGGCCGTGACCAAAGTGCTCTGGTGCAAATGCCTGCGGGAGTTGCAGCTAGTGTGCCTTATGGCATTAATAGCTGGCATTACAATACGGTGCCACAAAAAGAGCTTAATAACCGCTGTGGGTTTATGCCCAGAGGTAAAGTGCTTGGTGGTTCAAGTTCAATCAATGCCATGGTGTACATAAGAGGGAATAAAAAAGACTACGACAACTGGGCCGCTATGGGAAATACCGGCTGGGATTATACCAGTTTGCTGCCTTATTTTATCAAAGCTGAAAACAACAAAACCTTTACCAACAGCCCATATCATGGTGTAAATGGCCCCTTACATGTGCAAGAGCTAAGTTTACCAAGCCCAGTTAATCAGCTGTTTTTAAAAGCATGCCAAGAGCAAGGCGTAGCCCTTAATGACGATATTAATGTACAGCAACAGCTAGGTGCGCGGTTATCGCAGGTTACTCAATATAAAGGGGAGCGTTGCAGTGCGGCAAAAGCGTACTTAACACCAAATTTAGCACGTAAAAACTTAACCGTGCTCACTGATGCGCAGGTAAATAAAATTAATTTTTGTGGGAGAGCTGCAACTGGTGTAACAGTTGCAGTTAATAATAAAAGTTATGTGCTAAATGCCCATAAAGAAGTTATTTTAAGTGCCGGTGCGATTAACTCCCCCCAACTTTTAATGTTATCGGGAGTGGGGCCTGCAGATCATTTAAAGCAGCATAACATTGAGCTTGTAACGCCATTAGAAGGTGTAGGCAGTAATTTGCACGATCACTTAACCGTTGTGCCATTATACAAAGCAAAATATTCGCAAGGCACATTTGGAATAAGTGCCAGCGGTGCGTTTAATATTGCAAAAGGATGCGTTGATTGGTTTGCCAAACGTGAAGGAAAGCTAACCAGTAACTTTGCCGAGTCGCATGCGTTTGTAAACTTATTTACAGATTCTATTGTGCCCGATGTGCAACTTGAATTTGTTATTGGACTGGTGGACGATCACAGCCGTAAACTGCATTATGGCCATGGATACAGTATTCATAGCAGCATTATGCACCCTAAAAGCCGCGGCACTATTCGTTTAGCGGATGCCAACCCTGTAAATGCGCCACTCATTGATCCTAATTATTTAAGCCACCCCGATGATTTACAGGTTATGCTACTTGGGCTTAAAAAAACATTAAGCATAATGCAAAGCAAAGCGTTTGATATTATTCGTGCAGATATGGTGTATCCGCTTGATATTAACGATGATGCGCAGCTTATTGAGTTTATTAGGCAAACAGCCGATACAGAATATCACCCCGTAGGAACCTGCAAAATGGGCCAAGACGATATGGCTGTGGTTGATAGCGAATTACGTGTTCACGGTGTGCAAAATTTACGGGTGGTAGACGCCTCTATAATGCCTAGTATTATTACCGGAAATACCAATGCTGGGGTAATAGCAATTGCAGAAAAAGCCGCTGATTTAATTAAGCTCGCCGCAATCTGTGATTAATTTGACTTATAAAACGCGGTTAACCATTGCTGCCAGTCTTGTTCTAGTTTGAGCATTTGCTGGTGTTTTTTAGCGGAAAAATGTTTGTTTTTATCCTCATCCGCTAAAAACGGCCCCACACGACAAAGCGGGCAATAATCATCAGTTAGATAATTCGGGGTTGTTAACATATCACTTAATTCGGGTGGTGTATTTTCACTAAATACATAGGTAATACCGCTGGTGTCTTTGACGTGTTTGTCACGGTCGACATTGCGAATTTTATAGCCATCAAAGCGACTGATATCGAATGGCATTTGTCCTTGGTATGCCGCGTTTAAATGGGTATTTAAACTCCCCTCAATATTCCACTCACGATACGGTTTAACATCTTTTGAGGTTATATAACATAACCCCGGGCCTTGAGGGTTCAAGGCAAACTCATTGGCATATTTTATAAATTGATGCAGTAACGCACGGTTAAGCACGTTCATGCTGTTATTACGTGTATTTTTCTCAAATGCGTCGCGCCCAATAAACGCAGGAATAAGTGGAAATTGAAAAATCACCACATCAAAGCTGTTTAGGTGCTCGGCTAGTTGTTGCCAACATTGTGTGTTGGTGACATCAAATTCATTAAGCACATCAATTTTATGTGCTTTAAGTGAGGCAAGCGCGTTATCGGGGTATTTTTCTGTAAGAGTTGCAGCTGCATCAAAGGTTGAGGCAACTAACTTTTGCGGTTTAATGTGGTTGTAAAGCGCGTTTGAAAACGATAAGTCGCCATCACCTACCGTGAGTATGTTCCAATTTGGGTCTAAGTACATATTAAATTATATGTTTTTATTAGTAACAGGCGATGTGTCAGAATGCGGTGTACTAATCAGCTGTTGATGTAACCTATACATAGCTAAACGCGTTTTTAACCCTTCAATGGCAACTTGTTTAAGAATTAAATTAAAGGTAATCAAAATAGCAAACACAATATGAATAGGGCCATGAGTAAAACCGGCTTGAGGGTCGTAAATGGCTAAGCCAAATAAAACAAACAACACCACCATAAATATTTCAATGAGCTGATTTGAATAAAAAGAAAGACGCCCCTCACTTTTATGATCTTTTTTTATGCTAATAGCGCAAAAAAACGGGATCACTTTAATTTTAAAAGCCGCGTTTTTTTCTACAAAATTCTCACCAAGGTCAGTAAGCTGTTGGCGTAATTGGTCTATCATGGTGTGTCCTCTCAATACAGTGCGCGGATGTTACCCTATTACAGACCAATGGTTAAGCCATGGCGTGTTATTTAGGGTAAATACTCATACCAATAATTAAGATATGACACACAAATACCACTGATGTGAGCACAAAACGCATTTTTTGATAATCTTTATGATAACCCTGCCACTGTATTGTGGCCTTTTCAAAAATCAGTACTAACCAAATGCTCGCGCCTAACCACGCAAGCATCCACTCAATCGGTAAGAATGATAAAAACGGAATAGGAATGACCGGTAGCACTGCTTTAATCGCATCGGCAAAGCTTTGTTGGCCTGCATGCCATAAATTACCCGCCATAAACGCTAAAATAGCAATGCTGTAAAAACTAAAAAACTCTAAATTTACACTGTTACTGCCAACCATGAGTGGCCAGCCCACACAGCCTAAAAATGGCAATAAGCCCAAATAGCCAAGTTGAATGTGATTGACGAATTTTTCCATAAATGAAATGCCTTTGAAGGTTGTGTAATGTAAACCACGTTATTGTAGCAAGGATGTGCAGTGTAATCTTATTAAAATCTATATAGCGCAACTGACTATGAGTGGTAGTTGAGTTATAACTGCTTTAACGCTTAAAAGTAAGCAGTAGATCACTCCTTGGGTTTTTAATCTTAAAAATTGATTGTTTTAATCTAAACAATCAATTTTATTTAATTTCTTAATGGCCTTATTGTATTAATCAAGCCAACGCACAAGGCGTTAACTTTTTAAATACACTAAACATAAATGAGGAATACTATGAGCACTTCATTGATTAACACAAAATTACAACCTTTCAATGCAACAGCTTACCACAATGGTGACTTTGTAGAACTCACTGAAAAAGACGTATTAGGTAAGTGGTCTATCTTTTTCTTTTACCCTGCAGATTTCACATTTGTATGCCCAACTGAATTAGGTGACCTTGCAGAACATTACGCACAGTTACAAGAAATGGGCGTTGAAGTTTATTCAGTATCAACTGATACACACTTTACGCACAAAGCATGGCATGACACGTCAGACACCATCGGTAAAATTACTTACCCAATGATTGGTGACCCAACAGGGCGTATTACTCGCAGCTTTGGCGTTATGATTGAAGAAGAAGGCCTTGCACTTCGCGGTACATTTGTAATGAACCCAGAGGGCGAAATCAAAGTTGTTGAAACACATGACTTAGGCATTGGTCGCAGTGCTAAAGAGTTAGTTCGTAAAGTACAAGCAGCGCAATACATTGCAACACATGATGGCGAAGTTTGTCCTGCATCTTGGCAGCCAGGTGAAGACACATTAGCACCTTCACTAGACCTAGTTGGTAAGATTTAAACCTTACCACTAACTAAATTTAGAGTAGAACATGACTCTAAACCCAGTGAGCCTGTATAGGTTCACTGGGCACTCTCCCACGCCATCACACGTTTCTAAAATTTCGCACATGCACTGATGGCATGGGAACCTTGCTGTTTTAATTTTCCTTAAGGGGCTAAGCCATGTTAGACAACAACATAAAGAACCAATTAAAAAGCCATTTTGAATCGCTGACTCAGCCTGTTGAGCTGCTTATCGCCTTGGACGACAGCAAAAAATCAACAGAAGTAGAAAGTTTAGCGAATGATTTAGCGTCACTAAGCGATAAGTTTAGTGTAATAAATAATCCCGATACTAACGCCCGCAGGCCTTCTATGGTGGTGCATTCACCAGAAAAAAATACCCATATTACCTTTGCAGGGGTACCTATGGGACACGAATTTACTAGTTTAGTGTTAGCGCTATTACATACGGGTGGTCACCCTAGTAAAGCAAGTAAAGATGACATTGAACAAATACAAACACTTGAGCAAACACTTAATTTTGAAGTGTACATTAGCTTGAGTTGCCAAACCTGCCCGCAAGTTGTGCAGGCACTCAATACTATGGCAGCAACAAATAGCAATATTAAAGCCACCATGATTGATGGGGCATTATTTCAAGATGAAGTAGAGCAAAGAAACATACTGGCTGTACCCGCTGTATATTTAAATGGTGAACCCTTTAGCCAAGGGGCTATGAGCCTCACTGATATTTTAAATAAAGTGGATAGCAAAGGTGCACAGCGCCAAGCAGCATCACTCAATGAAAAGTCGGTGTTTGATGTACTTGTCGTCGGTGGTGGGCCAGCTGGTGCTTCGGCAGCTATTTATTCAGCACGTAAAGGGCTCAATACTGGGGTTGTAGCAGAGCGATTTGGCGGTCAAGTTGCTGATACATTAGCGATTGAAAATTTTATTTCAATTAAAGCAACGCAAGGGCCAAAAATGGTGGCTCAGTTGGAAGAACACGTTAAAGAATACGATGTTGATGTTATGCACAACCAACGCGCGGCAAACCTGCAAAAAGGCAGTAATGGGTATGATATTACGCTAGAAAATGGCGCTGTGTTAAAGGCAAAATCACTCGTACTAGCAACCGGTGCACGCTGGCGCGAAATGAATGTACCCGGTGAGCAACAGTATAAAGGCCATGGCGTTGCATACTGCCCGCACTGTGATGGGCCTTTATTTAAAGGTAAATCGGTTGCAGTTATTGGAGGTGGTAATTCAGGTATTGAGGCGGCAATTGATTTAGCCAATATAGTTGAACACGTTACTGTACTTGAATTTGCAGATACGTTACGCGCCGATGAGGTACTCATTCGTAAAGCTAATAGCTTAAAAAACATCACTATTATTAAAAATGCCCAAACCACGGAAGTACTTGGTGATGGCAAAAAAGTAACGGGGTTAAGTTATACCGACCGCCTTAGCGGCGAGAGTAGGCAGTTGAACTTAGCCGGTATATTTGTACAAATTGGTTTAATACCTAATACCGAATGGTTGAAAGACAGCGACCTTGAGCTGAGCCAATTTGGTGAAATACTCATTGATGCCAAAGGCGCAACATCGTTACAAGGCGTTTATGCTGCAGGTGATGCAACCACTACACCATTTAAGCAAATTATTATTGCGATGGGGGCGGGCGCAACAGCAAGCCTGGGTGCGTTTGACTATTTAATTCGTCAAACGCCCGATGCAGAGCAAAGCGCTGCTTAATAGTGTTTTAGCTTAAAGTCTCTTGATATAACAGCTCTCACCCATAGCTGTTTGTTCACCCAAGCCGCCCTCTCCAAAGGCGGCTTTTTTGAGCGCTATTTAAGTCGGGTAATACCCACTAAAATACACACTGCCCCGCCAATAAAGCCTAGCCATGCTTCTATAGGGGTTTCGCCATTTAATGCGCGGGTAACTTGTGAAGATGCAGAATCGTAAACATCATAACCCCACATACCAAGCGCTACGCCAATAACAATAAGTACAATACCAATGATTTTATTTGTCATAATGATCCTTTGTTTTTTGTGAAAGTTAATCTGAGCGACATTTGTTGTTATGGTGTGGCTACGCCCAGTCTTTTTAGTGTATTTGTAATTGCTTCTTCTATCGCTGGAAGCTTAAACGGTTTGGCTATAAACATGTCCATGCCCGCTTGCTGGCAGTTTAGTTTATCTTGTGAGGAAGCATTAGCAGTTAACGCCACAATATAGGTTTGTTGCGGGTCACAAATACCTTGTGCTTTTAGTTGCCTAGTGGCCTCGAAACCATCCATTATAGGCATGATGCAGTCCATAAAAATAAGGTCAAAATGCTTTTGCTTGCATTTTAACAAGGCATCTTGGCCGTCTATAGCAAAGTCTGATTTTATATTAAACTTATCCAGAGCCGCTTCTAATACCAGGCGATTTATTTCGTTATCATCAACTACCAGAACAGATAACTTATTACTGTGATTATTAATAGATTTAAGGCTAGGTGTTTGTTTTTGTTGTTTACCAAGTTCAATCGGGATAGTTAAGGTAAAACATGTGCCCACGTTAATCTCACTGGTTACCTCAATTTTGCCATTCATAAAACCAACGAGCTCTTTAACAATGGCTAAGCCTAACCCAGTGCCATCTTTATTGTTGTTAGCATCAACCTCTTGGGTAAAAGGCTTAAATAATGAGTTTAAATACGCTTTACTCATGCCGCGACCTGTGTCGGTTATTTTAATGGTAAGTAAAGGGGACTTTGTATCTAATGTTAACTGCGATTCAAGAGAAACAGATCCATGCTCTGTAAATTTTAGCGCGTTACTCAGTAAATTAGATACAATTTGGCTTAATCGAGAGGTGTCGCAGTATACCCAAACATCATTAGGAATGTTGTTTGTGGCTAGCAGTTCAATGTTTTTATTACTAAACAATACCGAATATAAAGAAACCAAATCGGTAAATACCGTTTTAAGTAGAGAGTGGTGAGGCTCCAGTTTTAACTCACCATGATTTATTTTTGAAAAATCGAGTACTTCATTAATAATACTTAATAAAATGTCAGCACTTCGAAGGGCTACTTTTATTTTTTCTGCTCGCTTGTCATAATCGTGTTCATCAATGAGAGTCGCTAACATTCCCGTAATACCATTAAGCGGGGTTCTAAGCTCATGACTAATTTTGGCAAACAGCATACTTCGGTCTTGGAGAAGTTGTTCTGCAAGTGCTTTTTTTTGTTTTAACTCTTCGCGTAACTTAACGGCTTCAGTTATATCTTGAAAAGTACCAAATAATCGCACACATTTGCCGTTGTTAAACTCGGCCTCACCAAAAGTCGACACCCAAATGTTTTGCTGCTTTGCGGTAACTATTTCCAGCTCTAAATGCCATTTTTCACCCTTAGATACCGCATTTTCTACCGCTTTATTAATGCTATCTCGACTTTTACCCGCTTTATAAAATTCAATGGCTGTTTCCATGTTTGGAGTATAGCCTTCTTCGGCTTGATGAATACGTCGAGTTTGCTGGCTCCAAAAAATGCTATTGTCTATTAGGTCGACTTCCCATGTGCCTATATTTGCAACGCTTTCAAGTTTCAATAAGGTGTCACTATTTTTAGTGAGATTAACTTTATCCTGATTGCGCGCAAATTCTGAGCCCAACCACTGAGCCAATAATTCAATATAATCATAAGCTTCATCGCTAAAAGGGGCGCATTCTTGAGCTGATGAAAAGTTAACAGTTCCAAATACATCTGTACCTATTCGTATAGGCGCTCCAATATACGCCTCCAATTGGAAATTAATATAGCAAGGATGATTTGCAATACTACTTTGCGACGCATTATGAAATGCCAGTGCAGAGTTGGCCAACAAAGTATGTGTACAATAGGTGCCGTTTAACTCAAACTCAGTACCAATAGCAAGAGAATTGTCAGGGGTAATAGCATGTAAAACAGTGTAAGAATTATTTTTTACGCGGCTGATAATAGCCAAATCGAGCTGAAAAACATCGAGCCCAAAAGCAAGTAAGTCTGCAATTTTTTGATCAAAGCTAAGCTGTTGATCAGAGACTATATTATGAAAGCATCGAAGAAAATTCACAAAAAACCTTATTTTATTTAGTATGTACACAAGAACACGAGCAAACACTACACCTAAACATAATCTATTTTTTGACAATAAGCCATTATCACATAACTCCTTATTACATTAACTCGCGGGTTTAAAAATTAATAGCTTGAATTAGATGTAAATGCAATTTTGACTTCGAGCAATCTGTTTGTAATGGTTTTATCGCTCATAACCATTGCTACCAAATCTAGGGTTATCCAAGTAACTTATAGCTTCACTTATGCCCATTTGATAGCCTGAATTGAGTATAGCTCGATTTTTGGTGGTGCGGCCGACTTTAAACCCTGTTGGTGGTGCAATAATATTTATTTTGCAATCTGACGGAGCATGGTGCAAAAAATCAATACTGTCATTATAATTTATAGAACGCTGTATGGCGGCCTCTGCAAGCGCTGGGCTCTGTTTATAGAGTTGTTTAGTTAACCACGGTACTTTGTTGTCTTTTTTACGATAGCCTAAAGGTTGGGAAAGGATAACTGTTATTTCTGATGCACCCATTTCATAGGCTTTTTTTACCGGAATAGAATCGGCAACGCCACCATCGGTCATGGCGATCCCGTTTATTGTTGGGTAATCCCGATAAGCGATTGGGATGGCGCAAGAGGCTTTTAATTGCTCAACCATTTCATTGCCCGTTGCTTGCAAATAATGAGCTTTACCTGAATCTATTGCCGTTGCAACAATATAAAAATCGTAAGGCGATTGCGAGAATTCGTCGGTATTCAAGGGGATTTCACGAACTGTTTCTTGCCACAGCCAATCTAAATCAAATAGATGGCCGCCTTTGATAAAACGTGCGAGATTAATAAATTCTGGCCTACAGGAGTAATCGGTGATCACTTTATAGTTGCGTGTTGGCTGCTTACATAAATAGGCTGCCACATTTGTAGCACCAGCTGATACTCCAAAATACCGATTAAAGGGTTGATATCCTTGCTCTAAAAACTCATCAAGCACACCTGCAGCAAAAATACCGCGCATTGCACCACCTTCAACGACTAACGTATGATTATTGTTCGTCATGCTCATTTCCATCCTTTGATAATACCCCATGCTAACAAGTGATTTGCGTATGTGCGAGTAACTTTTTATTGCGGCTCGCTACTTTTAAATTGCTTTCTGTAAGCGGAAGGTGAAATAGAGAAAGCGGCTAAAAACTGTTGTCGAAAGCTAACACTCGATGAAAACCCAGATTGATTAGCAATTCTATCTATATTGTGGTTACTTGTTTCTAATAGCTGCTGCGCGATGGTTAAACGTTGACTCAGCAGCCATTGTGTAAATGTAGTGCCCATTGCTTTTTTAAAAAGTCGAGAAAAATTACGGCGACTCATATTTGCTTTACTGGCGAGTTCATCGATTGTTAAAGGTTTAGTTAAATTTTTTAGTGCCCAAGTGATAGCCGGTTCTAAACGGTTACTATCGATGTGTCGAGGAATGGGTTTTTCTATGTACTGTACTTGTCCTCCACTGCGGTGAGGCGCCACAACCATGCGTCTGGCCACGCTGTTGGCAATATCTGCGCCGTGATCACGACGTAATAAATGTAGGCAACAATCAATTGCGGCAGCGGCGCCTGCTGAGGTAAAAACATTTCCTTCGTCAATGTACAGTACATCGTTATCAAAGTTTACTTTTGGATATTTTTGTGCGAAGTCGTTAGCCCATACCCAGTGGGTTGATGCTGTTTTGCCATCCAATATACCTGCTTCAGCAAGCACAAAAGCGCCTAAACATAAACCTACCATTCTTGCTCCACGAGCATGTGCACGGCGAAGTGCATTAAGTAAAGCTGTTGAGGCGGGTATATCAGGATCGCACCATGCGGGTACGATGACAGTATCAGCAGTTTCAAGTATTGACAGGTCTTGTTTTATTTCTATGGGAAAGCCAGAAAGTGTTGGCACCAGACCTACCGTTTCTGTACATACTGTAACTTTATATGGACGAGCGTCCACGCGGTCTAAGTCTTCACCAAAAATACTACACGGAATAGATAGGTGAAATAAACTGATATTGTTATAAGCAACAATCGCAACGGTATGTTCACAGAGTAATGTCATTTTGGCCTAATATCATCGACTACCGTCCTTTAGGACACTATTTGCAACTGACTATAAAGTATAAGCTGTCACGGTGCAAACGCAGCAACACGGCTGTCACAGCTGTGATAGCTTATAAACTTAAATTTAACTCGGTATTAAAGGATAAATTATGACGACGACACTTCGTGAACTTAATGGGCTTGACTCAACACCCGCTTCACTTACAAACGCCACACTTATATTTGTTGATTATCAAAATACTTATACACAAGGTATTATGGAGTTAGAAGGGTGGCAAGATGCTCTTAATAATGCGGCAATTTTACTGGCTGATGCACGTGCTGCTGGTTCTAAAATTATTCATATTATGCATGATGGTGGTGAAGGCTCGCCTTACGATGTTAATGCCGAAATAGGCCAAATACACTCAAGTGTCGCGCCAATTGCGGATGAAAAAGTTATCGTTAAAACAGCTCCCGATAGTTTTGTAGGAACAGACTTAGGCGAACAAGTAGATGTAATTGGTAATAATAAATTGATCATTGTTGGGTTTATGACCCACATGTGTGTGACATTTACAGCGCAAGGTGCATTTTTAAGAGGTAACCACGCAACGGTAGTCGCTGACGCGTGCGCTACAAGGCCATTACAAACTTCAGTGAGTGATGTGTTGGCATCTGATCTACATAAAAGTGCCTTAGCAACCATTAATGACTTATATGGCGTGGTTATCCCAAGTGCTGATGACTTAAGCTAATAAATAAAAAATTTTAAGGGCAGTAATAGTGATATTACAGCCCTTAAAATCTAATGTGATTCTAGTTGGCTAAATGGCTTCAACCCACATAGTGCCTACTTCTTTTTTTACGACCTTAACATGTGTACCTGCAGAAAGTGGCTGTTTACTTTTTAACTTCCAACTAATTCCAGAGTAAAGATGCATTGTGAGACCGTTTTCATCAACATCGTCAGCTAAAACAAAATCAAGCTCAGCAAAGTCGCTTTGTACACCTTTTTTGTCCACATTGTTTTGCATACGCTTTAATGGTTTCCATAAAAATAGCGCAAACCCAGCTGTAATAAGTGTGTTACTCCACAATGCGGTAGTTAAAGAGTCATCTAACAAGTTAAAGTTCATCATTAAACCGCTAGTAAACAAAGACATACCTAAAAATAATAATATAAAGGTAGACATACCTAACACAGCCACTTCGATAATGAGCGCAAGCACACCTAAAATCATCAGTGCTTCAGGTAAGTTGTTAGTAATAAGCGTCATTATTTATCCTCAACAGATTAAAGTTTTTGCTTTTGATTTAGTGAGTTAATAATTGACATGCCTTGTGCAACTAATGAGCTTGCATCAGTGGCGCTATCGGGTAATAAAACAACAGACGACTCTTTCGCAATAGCTTCTTTAGCGGCAATGGCTTTGGTTGCTAAATCGAGTTGAATCGCTTTTTGGCCTTGCTCAGTATCTGCAGCTTCACCTACTTTACGCAGCGCATCAGCTTGCGCTTCTGCAACAGCAATAATAGCTTTAGCTTCACCCTCTGCGCGCAAGATTTGTTCAGCTTTTTCACCTTCAGCACCTAAAACTTGAGCCTGTTTTTTACCCTCGGCAACATTGATGTTTGCTTGACGATCACCCTCTGATTCTAAAATTTGCGCACGTTTAACACGTTCGGCTTTCATTTGCGCTTCCATCGCTTCCATCACGGATTGTGGTGGTACAATGTCTTTTATTTCGTAACGTAAAACCTGGATACCCCAGGGCTCAGCTGCTTGGTTGATAGAGGTTACGATATTAGTATTGAGGACATCACGTTCTTCAAAGGTTTTATCAAGCTCCATTTTACCCAGTTCAGAACGCATGGTGGTTTGTGATAGCTGCGTTACTGCAAATACGTAATCGTCAACCCCATAAGTGGCTTTGTATGGGTCAAGCACACGAAAGTACAGTACACCATCAACAGATAACGAAATATTGTCTTTGGTAATAGCTGACTGTGAGGGGACATCTTGGGCTTGCTCTTTTAAGCTACGGTCGGCAGCAATCCGATCAATAAAGGGAACAATAAAATTTAAGCCCGCTTCTTTGGTTGATTGGTATTTACCAAAACGCTCAATCAGCCATGCACGGTTTTGTGGTACAAATTTAACGCTACTCTTTAGCAGCACTAAAACAAAAATCAGTAAAAACGCTTCAACAGTAAAAACAATATTTATAATTTCTGCGATGGGATCCATAGGGTTTTTCCTTGTTAATTACGTTCAGTCCAAAAACTGCACGATGTTTATAATTTCACCAAGCTACAGATTATCATTAGTTTTTAATTTGTACTATAAAACAGCAGGTAGGTTTTATAGATAGATTATTCAAAAATACATATTTGATTTCTGCCAGCTTTCTTTGCTTTATATAAAGCGATGTCAGCGCTTTTTATTAGGGTTTCTGTGTGTGTATCTGCATTTGGATAACTACAAAAGCAACCAAAGCTAAGTGTTATGTAAGGGGCAATAGGAGAGAACTCATGCGTAATATTAAGTGCTTTTATTTTTTGCTCAATTAACAAAGCAAATTTATGGCATTGCTCTATATTCGTAGCAGGTAAAATGATTGCGAATTCTTCACCGCCATAGCGAGCTGCTATGTCACCCTCACGCTTACATAAACTTTTTAAAGCACGAGCAACGTGTTTTAACGTTTCATCGCCTTTGTGGTGGCCATAATTGTCGTTATAGCGCTTAAAAAAGTCGATATCACACATAATTAAACTAATTGGTTGGTGTTGTCTTGCAGAGCGTTTAATTTCGCTCTTTAGGGAGGTATCAAAAAATCGGCGGTTGGCAATATCAGTAAGTGCATCGGTGTTTGCTAACTTATTTAATTTTGTATTAGCGTTAATTAATTGTTTTTGGGCTAACTGCAGCTTTTTTTTATAGTTTATGTTTTTGAGTGCGTTATTAATAATTTCGCCTACGAGCTTGATCCTTATTAAATCTATTTTGCTCCAGTGGCGTTTTGTGTTAACACAGTCACAGCCAATAAAACCAACAAGCTCCTTGTCAAAGCGCAGGCCAACACATAAAACAGACTGAATACTCTGCGCTTCAAACTCTGCTTTTTCTGAATTCGCTTCTGGCGGTAACTGAGCAACATCATTAACTTTAAATAGGTGTGTTAAGTTCATTACATCAAAAAAGTAGGGAAGCTCGGCTTTTGGGACGTTTTGCAACCTGTCTTTGTAGGCAGTTATGCCGGTGTTCACCCATTCATGCGTATTGGTTAAAGTTTCACTATCGGTATTAAATTCAAATAAGTAGCTTCTATCTGCTTTACAAACGGTGCCTATGGCTTTGAGTGCAAAGTTAATTTGTTGATTAATGTTGTCATTTTGAATATCAATTAGTTTGGTGGATATTTTTGAAATAATATGGTCAAAATTATATTGCTCTGCGTGACTATGGTCTTGCTCTAAAGTGATCATAGAAACAGAGTCATCAATAATTGAGTGGTTTACATTTAAAAGCTGAGGCGTGAATTCACACTCTAATAAAACAGCTGTTATAGTAGATGTGAATAATTGCTCAACGGTAACAACCGTATCATCATTAAAGTCGCGAAGCGTAATATTGTTAAAAACATCGCTGCTAAGCGCGTCGTCACTATTTATGTTAAGTAACGTTTTGGCATGTTGGTTTAAAATGTAATTATGTGTTTTATTGTCATAAACAATCACCGCTAAATTAATTAGATTAAAAACCTTCCAAATTGTATTGTTTGAGTCATGGCTCACGGGTTTCTCCGCATTAAAATATGATAACTGACCATATTTATGAATTAATTATTATTTTTGTATCTGCTTAGTTATTTTTAGTACAGTTTTTTGTGTTTTACTAAGTTTTTAGTGCGTTTATTTGGCCTACGTATTACAATTGTGACTGTATATCATTACGTATTTGCCCAATTTGCTTTATTTCATAAGCTTACTTTATTTTTAGTGAAGGTCTATTATATTTCATGACAGAAATAACCACACATCACGCTTCTCGTCGCCGTTTGTTAATTGCACTTGCAATTACCTGCTCATTTATGGTGATTCAATTAGTGGGTGCGTATTACGCAAACTCACTTGCAGTACTTGCTGATGCAGGGCATTTATTTGTTCATAATAGCTCTTTGTTCATTGCTCTCATTGCGTCTAGCTTTGCTATTCATTTAGCTAAAACCTATAACGATGGCCATCAAAAAGCAGAGCTAATAGGAGGGTTGATCAACGGCGTTTTATACCTAGCCATTAGTTCACTTATTTTATATGAGGGCACTGAGCGCTTTATGCATCATAAAGGGGGACATGAGCTGGTTATTAATAGTTACTTAATGTCGGTAATTGCTGCTATTGGTTTTTTATTTCATGGCGCAGCGGCATGGGTGCTTTATAAAGGCCGTAAGGCGAGCATTAATGTGTATGCCGTGTTTTTACACTCGTTTTTTGATTTAATATCAACGGTTTCTACTTTTGCTGCTGGTGTACTTATATACATAACAGGCTGGAATGTAATTGATATTTTATCGAGCATGTTAATTGCGTCTTTTGTCTTGTTTACCGGTATTAAGGTCATAATTAGCTGTCTCAAGGGGTTGCGTTCAAATAAAGCTAAGTTACCTAAAGTGGCCGATATTGAAACAGAAATAACTACCATGGAACATGTTGCAAATGTGCACAATGTCACTGTTGTTCGTAAAAACAAAAAGGTTATTGTTGGTGCTCATGTTGTGCTAAAACAACACTGTACTATAGAAAAACATGATGAAGAGTGCCGCTTAAAGGTAATTAAACTGCTTGCAGATAAATTTAATGTGCGCAACAGCGTATTACAAATAGAAAGCTACGAATGCAAGCATATACACTAATGCGTTAAACCTAAAAGCGTCTTAACTAAGTCGCTTTTAGTTTCATATCAAATCAATAATTTTTTCGAAGCACTTCGGGCTCATTAAATCGTTAGCACTCATAGGGCGAGCAAGGTAGTAACCTTGTAGCTTATGACAGCCAATATTTTTTAAAAACTCTAGCTGCTCCCGCGTCTCTACCCCTTCGGCAATGCAATATAACTCTAAATTTTCAGCGAGTGAGTAAATCGTTTTAATAATAGATTCATTCCCTTTATCAATACCAATACTATTAACAAAGCTTTGATCTATTTTTATCACATTAATTGGAAATTGACTCAAATAAGTTAACGATGAATAGCCAGTGCCAAAATCATCAAGAAACAGTTTGAACCCAGCAGCCTGTAAGCTTTTTAGTTGCTTAGCTGCTTTGTATTTATCTTCTAATAGCGTGTTTTCTGTAATTTCTAAACGAAGTTGTTGTGGTTTTATCTGTGCTTTTTCTAGTATGGAGCTGAGCTGCTGCGTTATGTTGGCCTTTAAAATATGTTTTGGAGACAAATTTAACGATATGTAAAACAACGGGTTAATGTTCAAAAGTGGAGCAAGCTCAGTAATTGCACGCTGTAATGCTTGCTCAGTTAGCATATCAATTAAGCCAGTCTCTTCAGCAATAGGTATAAATAAAGCGGGAGAAACCGGTTTGCCTTGGTTTTCCCAGCGCATGAGTAATTCAACCCCACTTATTGTTTTATCTAGTGTATTAACAATAGGTTGGTAGTGATTAAAAAACAGATTGTCCCTAGCAGCATCTTTTAAGTCGTTTTCAAGAATAAGCTTTTGTTTAATTTGCTCATTCATTTTTTCATTAAAAAACTGAAATCCATTTCTGCCTGCTTGTTTAGCATGCATCATGGCAATATCTGCGTTACGTATGAGGGCATCGGTCGATGTTGCATCGTATGGGTACAATGCAATACCAATACTGGCTGATATATTAATAGCGAAGTCTTCAATAATAACCTTGTTAGCCAGCTCTTTGCTCATTTCGTTGAGGGTGTGTTGTAAAGAAGCCATTGAGGTAACGTTTTCAACTAACACTAAAAATTCATCACCACTTTGGCGGCCAAATGTAGCGTCATCACCTAAGTATTGGCTCACTCGCTCGGTAATATTGCACAATAGTTTGTCACCCACTGCATGGCCAAAAGAGTCATTGACGGGTTTAAATTTATCTAAATCTATAAATATAACAGCGCATTGCGAATCGTCTTTAGCGGCGCTTGTAATGGCATTTTCGATTTTTTGATTCATTAAACTACGATTAGGTAAGCCCGTTAACGCATCGTAATTAGCAAGGTAGCGTAACTCATTTTCAGCGCGTTTCTGCTCTGTTAAATCGGTAATAACAATAACATAATAACTGACTTTATCTTTTTCATTAGCAACGGCTGTGGCACTTAAATGAATAGGGTGTTTTTCAGCTTTTGTGGTCTTTACATAAGCATTTGTTCGCCAGTTTTCTTTTGGTTTAAGTGCTTTTAAAATTGTTGCAAACTCTCTACACTTAGCTTGTCCAATGGCATTAATAAATAATTTTGAGGTAACACCCCCCTCTCTGCCTTCATCAGAAAACACATCCATAAAGCTGTTATTGGCTGAAAATGGCACGAGGTCTTCATCTAAAATAAGTAAAAAGTCATTTATTTGACTAAATGCTTCGCCTAATATTTTGGCTTGTTGTTCGTTTGCCAGCTGCTCGGTAATATTAGTAAAAATACCCGACACATAAAGAGGCTCTTTAGTGTCTTCATTATAAATAGTTTGCCCCAAATCATGAAACCATAACCAGTGCCCATCTTTGTGCCGTAAACGATAAGTAGCTTGCCAATGTTTTTGCTTAGTTTGGTTTGTAAAAGTATTCCATTTACTTTGTAGCCTGCGACGCTCATCAGGATGCATAATATTAAAAAAACTACTTATATCGATGCGTTCAGGTAAGTTCTCGCAGCCAAGCTCTGCGCCTCTATCTGTATTTACTGAGTTATCTGCAAAGCTATAGTTCCATACACCGCTTTTATTACTTTTTAGTGCCAGCTCAGTTTGTGTTTTAGAGTGCACAGCGGCGCGGTGAGCTTGTTCAATTGCAATTTTACGGCTTCGGTATTGCCAGAAAAATAAAAACAAAATAACAACAATAGCAATAAAATATAAAGTATATGCAATAGGAGACTGCCAAGGGGCGTAAGCTACACTAAATTTTAACTGTATGGGGTCACTTGTGATCACTCCATTTCGCTGTTGAGTAGACACAGACAAAATATAATCACCAGGTTGTAATTTAGTAAAAAACACCTGGTTAGATTTTAAGTCGTTGTAGCTCAAAGACGAAGGGCCTGTAAGCTCAACTTTGTAGTAGGTTTTATTAATATTTTTATAATCAAAATTTGAAAACCGAACCGTTAAGCCCATATCGTCGTGCTTAAGCATTAATGGATCAGTGCTGTATTTTGAAGGGGAGTAATTAAGGGCTTGTGAAAACAAACTAATATTAGTAATTGCTAAGTTATTATTGATTTTTCGCTGTTCATTATCAAATTGCTCTGGGTCAAACATTAGCACGCCGCTACGGTTACCAAACGCTAACTCGTTGTTGGGTAACCTTAATGCTGCTAGTGCTGTAAAGTGATTGTTACTTAAGCCATCTTTTATTGTGTACGTGGTGATGTTAAGCGTATCTAAATTAAGTTGATAAAGACCGTTATCAGTACTTATCCATAAATAGTCTTTATTATCTGCAATAAGTTTAAAAATAGAGTTAGTATTTAATGAGTTGTGTTTATCAAATACATGCACTTGCTGATATGTTTTAGCGTTTACTGCAATTAAGCCTTCTTGGGTGGTGGCTAACCACAGCAGCCCTCGCTTAGCATCGTAATAATAATTCTCTACTGTATGGTAAAGATTGTTTTTTGCTGTTTTAGATTTAAAAATAGTAATTAAAGTCGCTGTTTCTTCGTTGTATCGATAAAGCGTGTCAGAGGTACTTAACAGTAATTCGCCAGGGAAAGCCTCAGAGGGGGTATGAAACGTATATGCAAGCATAGGCGATACCTGCTCTTTTAGTCCATTAATAACTCGGTTTTCGCCTGTGTTACCATTAAATATATAAAAGTTATCATTGTTAATATAAGCAAAAGTATCGGGTGCAACTTGTGCAATGCCGAACGTATAGTCGGTATTTAACTTGTACTGAGTAATGTATTTGTTTTTTTCAAATGTTGTTGTTTCTTTATTAAAGAGATCGAGCCCGGAAAAAGTTGCTAGCCATAGGTAGTTATCGCCTTTGCCATATGCAGGGAAAATATCACCTATAGCCGATAGGCCATAGACCGCTTTGCTATCTTTAGATTGTAGATATAAGTCACTCTTTTGGGTTTCTAAGTTATACTGAACAAGCCCATCGTCAGTGCCTATCCACAGTAATTTACTATTATCTTGGTAAATAGTATTTACAATATTATTTTCAGGTAAGGTTATTTTTTTAAACTTTTTTGTTTGTGCTGCCCAAGTAAATATTCCATGCGTTCTAGAGCCTAACCAAAGTAAGCCCGACTCATCAAACATAATATCGTTTATCGTGTTCTCTGTTACGTTGTAGTTACTATCTTTGAAGTTTAAAATAGGGCTAATGCTTGTGTTTTTTCTATCGAATTCAAATAACCCACTTTCTGTGGCAATAAACTCACCATACGGTGTGTTTATATAATCCCAAATATTATAGTCACTTATCAAAGTTGTTAATGCTGAAGGGTTTATATTTTTAATTTCATCAAAAGCAATCCGATACATTCCTTCAACCGTACCAACTAGCAAACCAAGCTCATCATCTATGGATAAAAATTTAACATTGTTGCTATCGTTTGTAACTTCTTGAATGTCGTTAAGTGTTATTTGTTGTAGGTCGTTATTGGCAAAGTTATAAACATATAGCCCCTGATCGGCACCAATATACAATGTGTTTTGGTATAATGATAATGCTCTAATAAACATATTTTCATCGGGCAAAGATGAGATGAGTGTTAGATCTTTTGATGTTTTACCATATCGGTAGATGTGCGAATCAATAGAAAAATAAAAATGCGCCGGTTGTTCAGCAACAGCTTGAACAGGAGAGAAATTTTCTTGATTTTGGTTTAAGTGCCCTGAATATATTAGCTCTGCTTGCAAGGTATTAGGGTTAATCAAATAACTTCCAGCAAGTTGAGTATTAACCAGAATTTGGCCGTCAATTGCTTTATAAATACTATTAATGTAGTTATTTTTTAAACCCAATTCGCTCTCGTAAGGCGTGACTTGGTATCCGTCGAATCGGTATAAACCTTCAGTTGTAGCAATCCATACATAGCCCATGTCATCTTGGAGTGATTTCACTATAAAGCTTTGCGACAATTGTTCGTTGTTAGTGACACGTTGTAATTGTTCTGAATAAGTTTGTGAAGCAAAACTATGCTGCGAGCAAACAAATATAAACATATAAACAATAAAGAAAAACTTACTCAAAAGCACTTACCCTTACAACGAACAAGGTTGATATTAAATGTTGGCGTAATATAACATGAGTTTAATCCAAAAATTACAAAAAGCATTAAATGTAAACTGTTTGTTGTTTTTTTGTTGTTTTTTACAAGGTTAATCTAGTTATAACGTAAGGACATAGTATGAATTACGCAGGAAATATTAAAGCAGAGCACAGTATACTTTTAGTTATCGACTTACAAAGTAAGTTAGCACCAGCGATTGCTTCGTTTAATGACACGCTAGATTGTGCTCTGCAGTTAGCAAAAGCAAGTGCTATTCATCAAATTCCTTCAATAATTACAGAACATTATAAAAAAGGACTAGGTGAAAGTGATAAGAAAATAAAATCTGTGTTACCTAATACACGCTATTTTGAAAAAATTAACTTTAGTGCCTGTGCACAAGAGGGGTTTTTAGATACTCTTGCGCAACTAAATCGCCCACATATAGTTGTAATTGGCACTGAAGCGCACGTTTGTGTGTTACAAACATGCTTAGATTTATTACAGCAGGGTTATGCGGTCACTGTGGCAGCTGATGCAGTAGCATCAAGAAACACAGAGCACAAAGCTATTGCACTAGAACAGCTTCGTCAAGCCGGTGCTATAGTCTCTTGTGTAGAGACCATCATATTTCAATGGACAACAAAAGCAGGGACGTCTACCTTTAAACAAATACTACCAATTGTTAAGTAGCGCATTAAAAACGGTTTTAAATCAAATAACTTGTACTTTGTTTGATTTGAAATAATAAATAGCTAGCTGTTTTGAGTTTAAAGATCAGCTGAACGTGTTTAAATTAGAACACAATTAATTTAAGGTTTTTATGTCTAGTGTAAGTCGGTTATTTACAATTATTTTTAGCCTTTTGTTTATTGAGTCTATAGGTATTGGTCTTTATTTTGTCACCCTGACAGAAGCATTTCTTGTCGGCTTACCGTTATGTTTGCTCCCCATTTGGCTTTTAAAAACCCAACCCGATAGCAAAATGACACCGCATGTTGTTGCGGCTGCAATTATGATGTTTTCATTTTTACATATTCAACAAGCCTATGGCCTTATCGAAGTGCATTTCGAAATATTCATTTTCTTAGCCATGCTAATAATGTTCATAGAGTGGCGAGTGTTTATTACCGCTATTGTGTTTGTAGCTATACACCATTTATCTTTTTACTATTTGCAAACACAAAATACTGGTTTTTACGTATTTGATCCAGACCGACTCGCCTTTTCAACAGTGCTTATTCACGCAGCGTATGCCATTGTGGAAGCGCTTGTAGCTGGTTTTATTGCCGTAACGTTAAATCGCGAACGCCGTGCGGGTCTATCGTTAAGTTATGCCACAGAGCAAATAATGCAAGATCCAAATCAAGTTAAGCTTTCTATGCGAGCAGATGACACAACAAGCAAAGCGGTAGTTGGTTTTAATACTTTGCTTGAGTACTTATCAGATGTGATTAAGCAAGTTCAAGTTCAGTCTGACTCTTTAAAAAATAACTCTAAAGAGCTTATTCATGTTCATGATGAGTTAGCCAATAGCGCGCAGCAACGAAACGCGCAAACAGATGATATTGCTAATTCAGGCGCACAAGTTGCGCATGGTTTTAAGTTAGTTGAACAAGAAAGCGATACTTTAAAACAACAAGTTAATAGCATTACTGAATCAGCCAATGTTGCGCTGGAAGAAGTATTACAAACCGACAGAAAAAGCACCGAGCTACTCACCTTGTTAACAAACACTGAAGAGCAGTTAAGCCACTTAGTGGCCGCTGGGGATGTTATTACTAGTTTACTCAATGAAATTTCAGGCATAGCCGACCAAACTAATTTATTAGCCCTTAATGCTGCAATAGAGGCCGCACGAGCGGGTGAGCATGGCAGAGGGTTTGCTGTTGTTGCCGATGAAGTACGCTCGCTTGCAAATAGCAGCCAAGCAACAACAACCAAAATAGCGTCTACGCTTACAGATCTGGTAAATAATAGTCGCACGTCAACTCAGTCGATGAATCAATGTGTAGAATTTGTGGTTGATTTAACAAAAATAAGCGCAACGATGAAAGAGAATATTTCGTCAATGAGTGATCAAATTCAAGCGGTATCTGCCAGCACTAACTCAGTAGCTCAAGTGGTTGCCGAACAGGCTGGAAATACAGAGCAAATAGCAATGAGTACAGATCAAATGCGCCAAAATCAGTATCAAGAGACTAAAATAGTTGAGCAGTTAACGGCTAAAGTGCAACTGATAGACGTAAGTATTGATGTATTAGAGCAAAGTATTGCAAAATTTAAATAAGTCTCGTTATTTCACCATTAGCTTAATTTGTATATGGCTTGCTTTTGTTGTGTCGGCACTTGTTTACTTTCAGCTAGGGCAGCTAAAGCTCTTTGATGAGGGTAATATGCTTAAACAACAAAACTGGTTTTCGCAATTTAAAAACCAAGTACTGTGGCAAAACAAAGACAGTGCTCAACTTGTGATTATTACGCAAGAAAATTGCGGCTGTACAATTCAAGCACAGCCTCATTTATCAGCCCTGCAACGCTTTGCTACAAACCAAGGCGTTGAAGTGCAAAATTTTGTATTAAATAATGAGTTAAAGTCAGTGATCCCTGCCACACCTGCCGCCGTTTTAATTGATAAAAATGGTGAGTTTGTTTATGCAGGGCCTTTATCTGAAGGGCTGGCATGCTCTCAAGGTAGTGGCTTTGTGGAAACCGTTATTAGTAATTTACAGGCCGGATTTAACTCATCATTATTAATAGCGGATACAAAAGGCTGCTATTGTGTAAATAACGCCTAAATCATATACCCTTATATAAAAAGCGCTTACAACTAACTTGTATAAAAGTAGGTAAGCGCTTTTTATTGTTTAACGATTAAAGAGTGATTTAAACGTTATTTAATCATTATATAGTCACTAAACCATAAATACCCAACAGTACAAAAACACTGGCTGCTATCGCTCTTACGGTATTTAATGGAATTCTTTTTAGTAACGCCTTACCGGCATAAATAACAGGGACATTAGCAATTAACATTCCTACTGTAGTACCCACCGTAACCCAAAGTACTGATTGATATTGTGCGCCGAGCAATACGGTTGCAATTTGTGTTTTGTCCCCAATTTCAGCAATAAAAAATAAGATTAAGGCCACTAAAAATGCACCATAGCGGTCGTATTTATGGCTCACTTCTTCATCTTTATCTGGAATAAGTAGCCACAGCCCTACCACAATAAAGCTTATATTGACTATCCAAGGTAAGTATTCGACGGCAAAGTTCCCGCTTAGCCAATCACCAAACCATGCAGATAAACCATGATTAATAATAGTAGCAGCGAGAATGCCTAAAATAAGTGCAATTTTATTATGAAAGCGAGCAGCTAATAGTAAAGATAAAAGCTGGGTTTTATCGCCTATTTCAGCAAGGGCAACAGTGACGGTAGAGGTTAAAAAAATATCCATTAATATAATCTTCAGGCGGGAATACTAAACCAAGGCAAACAGCTATCTCCCGCCATGAGGATAGTGTCTACCTAGGTCTCGCCGATAACGCTTGCTACAACATTACAAACTTACCATGCACATGAGGTGCAATTATGTTGATAAGTTTACTCATTACTGAGCGGGCTACTCCCCTAAGAGGGCAGTGATTATTCCATAAAGTTTAAAGCAGGTAAATATATGCGGGTAACTTTTAAATTTAAAAGGTGGCTTTGTGGCGTTAGTGCACAAATAAACTTGCTTTTGGCTATCAAGTTAGCTGTAATAATAAACAGAAGGAAGTTGAACAATTTGAAATTATATGCACGTGTAAAGGAATTTAAATATGCAATCAACGGTCGTTAAATCAACAATGGCAACCATTCAAAATGGAGTTATGAAAGCGGACGGAAAGTTTTGGATTACGCAAACTGACTTAAATTTTGAACCTTTTAATGAAAAATTAGGGTTAGAACCATATACAATTGCCCGTGATACAATTTTAAAAGTGGTTGAATGTAAAGGCAAAGGCGCAGGCCTTGTTCCAATAACAGCTGATGCGATAGAGGTTTTCACGCAAGATGGCAGCTCGTATCAGTTTATACTCTCAAACCCCAGTGATTGGATAAATATATTGTCAAATCAAACTAGTGCTTAAAGTAACAAGCATGCCATCAATAAATAATTTTAATTGATGGCAAATAAGGCTTTCATTTAAGGTATAACTCCTAACATGCGGCAAAATGAAAGTACCTAAACTTTAAATACATTAACTTGCCCTTGTAGCATTGCCGCAAGCTGTGCGAGTTCTTGCGATGCCTGTGCATTTTGCTGTGAGCTTTCGCTAACCGACGTGATACTCGCGCTAAACTCATTAATATTACTGCTTAGCTCATTTGCGACCATTTTTTGCTCCTGAGTTGCGGTTGATATTTGAGTATTCATATCTGCAATTTCAGTAACTTCACGGTTAATTTCGCTGAGCACCTGCGAAGAATAATTAGCATGGTCAACACTCTCTTTAGCGCTGCTTTCAGCGTTACCCATGGCATTAACAGCTTGCTGAGCCATGCCTTGTAGTTTAGTGATCATTTCATTAATGCTAGCGGTTGCCTTTTGAGTATTGTGAGCAAGTTGCCTTACCTCATCGGCTACAACGGCAAAACCACGACCAGAATCGCCAGCTCTTGCTGCTTCAATAGCTGCATTTAAAGCTAACAAGTTAGTTTGCTCAGCAACGCTTTGAATCATCATAACAACTTGGTTTATATCATTGGTTTGTGTATTTAGATCTGTAATGAGCTGCGTATTAGTATTAACTAAAGTTGAAAGCGTATTTATTGACTCTATATTATCAGCAACAGCTTGTTGCCCTTGGCCTGCCTTAATGTCGGCACTTGTAGCCTTGTCGGAGGTTGTTTGCGCGTTTTGAGCAACTTGTTCTATTGCACTGCTCATTTGAGTAATTGCAGTTGCAATCATAGCCGATTGTTGCTCTTGCTGCGTTGCTGTACTGGCAACCTGAATACTAATAGAGTTCATTTCTTCAGCTGCAGAGGCAAGTGTCAGCGTTGCGCCCGCCATATCTTTTACTAAACCTTGGATCCGAAGTAGCATATCATTAAAGTTAGATGCGGTATCTGCAATCTCATCCTTACCTTGAACCTCAGCACGAGCTGTTAAATCAGCATTGGTTGCAATGTGCGTTATGGTATCGCGTAATGACATTAATGGATTTTGTATCGAGGAATAAATAAAGTAGGCTACAATCAGTAACAGCAAAATTAATATTGCGATCGTGGCACTCATAATCAACTTTATAAACTGATAATTCTCATCGGCTTTAACTTTAAAATCACTTGCTTCTTTAAGTTGTAAATCAATTAAAGCTTGGTAGCTGGCACTCAGTGGATCGAATAATTGGTAAAGCTCATAAACAAACTGCTTTTGTGGGATTAATAAAAACTCACCGTTATTAATACTTACAATTAAATTATTCAAGTGCGTAAGCACGGGCTTTAGTTTACTTTCAACATTGTCTACTAAGCGTTTTTCTTCACTCGTTAATTGTGTACTCAAGTAGGCTTTCCATTCATCATCAGCCGTATTTCTAGCATCATTAATATTCGCTAAAAGTGCTGATTTGGTAATAGACTCAGCACGATACTTATGAAGTAAATCAACAATATTTACAGCGTAATTATCTGACACATGTTTAATTTGCTTAAGTGGTACGACACGGTCGTCGTATAAACTATCAATCCCTGCTACTAACTTTCCCATTGTGTTTATTGAAAAAAACGACGAAATTAAAAAAATTATTATCGGCAGCAATGCAAGCACGGCTAAACGGGTACGCACAGAATAATTGTTTAACATAGTTGTCCAAAATTACAGCAATGATAAAAAAGTATGATATGGATAAAAAATTTTACTGAATTTTTATATGAAAATTATTCAGGGTTTATAATTCTTGCGCTTTAAGTTAATAACTCAAGTCTCATTTCAAAAAGCTTTTACTCGCATAATCCAATCAATCTTTATTATTGTTACTGCAGATAGGGGGTAGGTAATCTTGTCATTGTTTGCAAAACGCCAAGCAAATTATGTGTGATTGAACTGCGCTTAGAGCGAGAAACAGACGGTCGCTCAAACTCGTTTTTGGACATAAACAATTTAGAACCGAAGGACCGCTCAGTTGAATTAGGGGCTTTTAAATTATGTTATTTCTGTTTCTTCTTCAGTCTCTTTTTTAAGCAAATCTTGTTTAGTTTTTCTAATTCGATCTATTTCATTTAACTTCTCAAAACACAAACCATCTCTTTCTAATCTAATAATTTCAGTGACGAAAGCTATCACTGTGTCTTGATCCCAGCTTTCAAAATCTATTTGTTGTAGATCAAACCACGTTGCTATTTGTTGATTAGTTACGATATTTTCAAACAAGGCTAAGATAACTTCACTGGTCAGCGATTTTTGCAGTGCTACATAAGTATCACAGTTTGCTACGATACATTCTGCCTCTTTAAATGAAGTACTGGGCATACCAATTAATTTATTTAATACCCTAGACAAAGCAGAACTAGATGACTTAGACATTATAGAAATTAAACTATTCACCCAAGTTTTATTAGAGAAGCTTTCCATATTGTTATTAGACAACTCAGAAAAAAACTGTTTAAGCGAATCGTTTAATGACGCACATTTAATAAATGATTTATTATTTTTAGAGTACCATTCCTCTACTATTAATCTAATTGTATTATTTGGTTCTTGAATTTGTTTCATCCACCAATCAACATCCGCATTTCCGTCATTACCAATTAATTCTAAAAACTTCTCTCGCCAAGAGTTAGATATTTCAATATTCATAACATCCCTCAAGAAAGATTCATTAATTTTCTCTAATTTATTTAAAGTAAATTTATAGCGATTAATCCACGATTCGAGAAAATTGACCGTCTCATTAGGCATAGTATTAATAGTTTTTAGAGTGTCATATTTGGCAATAACCTTTTCAATATTAAGTCTGAATACACGTTTATTAACAACTAGTTGACCTATAGCCTTGTACACATACTCTCTTAATTCTTGATGCTCTAACGCGGTTAAGAGCATGTCGAAATCACAGGAAACGACAAAACAATTTGCCAATTCTTTGTGAAACTCATCATTAAGTTCAATATAAGGTTTATAGTTACCAATGTACTGTGGAGTATTATGGTAGATCATATTTGAGAACGCTTGAGCTAACCACTTAGCTTTGTTTTTCTTTTCAATCTTAGCAAGCCCTTGATGATAGTAATTGAATTGATTCGTGTCATACCATGCTTTATTGTATAAATTTGATTCTAATATGCTTGTTCCATCATTAATGTCGTCAACAGTAGGCATTGATGAATAAAGGTCGCTCAATCTAACCTCCCCATCAAGCCATCCTAATCTAAAACGACTTGAGATTGCTTCTAACAATTCTTTATCTATTTCCCGTGCCTTGCTAGCGACAGAGAATAAACTCTGAATATCCTTTTCTACCAGTTCACTAACACCTATATTCCAGTTTGGAAATTTTTCTCGATTAGGCCACAGATATTCAATGAACATGTTTGCGTTAAAAAATTTAACTGCATATGGAATGTCTTCTAAAAGCTGTGAACACCCGTAAAGTACTTTAAGGGTTTCGTTTATGTCATCGAGCTTAAGAGCTTTACTAGGTGTTTCATTAATTGAATTATAATAACGTTCAATTCTAGACGTACTCACTTTAACATCTAAATTTATCAACTGTTGAGTTGAGGAAACTAATGTCTCGATATCCTCGATATCCTCGATATCCTTTTCTATCGCGGAGTTTATGTGAGGATACCACTTATCAATCCAAGCTTCGTATTTTTCATCTTCTTCCTCTTTCATCAATAACATCAATGAAATAAATTTATCAGTTCCCGCGTCATCTATTAAATCTAATAGTATTTTGTCGTAAGCATAAATACTTTGTTTAGCCATGAATGGTTCTATATCCGTATTATCTAATGCTCTTCTTAGTGGGCTAGTAAGTATCTCGCTTTCAGCAACATTATAACTAGACAAATAGTATCCGTCCGGTGATCACCGCCTAGCCTTTAAAATTCCACGGTAATAGACTATCGATATCAGGTGTTGATTGGCACAGCTCATCTAAACACGCGGTGATGTAATCGTATGGCGCTAAGCAGT